>CAZVZI010000369.1:1409-2079 GCA_964631455.1 uncultured Thermodesulfobacteriota bacterium
GCCTTGCTCCGTCTTGCATCTGGGCGATTTTTGAGCGTGAATTATAACTTATTGTGTTTGAGAGTAAGAGATATGTTTGCTGTTGCTAAAAAAAACTTAACCATTCGGGAAGCCCTTTTATGGGCGGAGAATTATCTTGCGAGCTATGATGTTCCCGATGCAAAGATAGAGGCCGAGTATCTTCTGGCTCATGCGCTGAATTGCAAAAGGAGCTGGCTTTATCTAAATTTCAATCAGGCGGTTGATTCTTATGAGTTGCAAAGATTTGTGAATTTTGTTGAGCGGAGGATAAAAGGAGAACCGTCCCAATATATAGTCGGCGAGCAGGAGTTTTGGGGATTTCCATTCAAAGTTACGCAGGATGTTTTGATACCGAGGCCGGAGACGGAATTGATGATGGAAGAAACGGTAAAGACAGTAAGCAGTAAGCAGTTAGCAGTAAGCAGTAAAAACAAAAAAACATTGCCGCTCACCGCTCACTGCTCACCGCTTACAATCCTTGACCTTTGCACTGGCAGCGGCTGCATAGCAATCTCCCTTGTAAAGGAGATTCAGGATTGTACGGTGTATGCAACTGATATTTCAGAAAGGGCTTTGAACATAGCGAGGGAAAATGCTGATACACACAAGGTTGCGGATAGGATAACTTTTTTGCAGGGAGACCTCTTTG
>CAZVZI010000370.1:0-2064 GCA_964631455.1 uncultured Thermodesulfobacteriota bacterium
GACAGGTTGCCGCGCACAGCCACCAGCGAACCATCAAGAAAAGCATTGTCATGGGCGGTCAGGGGCTTCACTCCGGCGGAAAGACAGGGGTTATCCTTTCGCCTCTCCCTCCCAACAGCGGGATTATATTTACGGGTCTTTCGTCAGAGGAGATGATACCGGCGCACCTTGATTATGTGTCTTCTACAGACTATGCCACCACTTTAAAAAGAGGATATGCCTCTATTATGACCATAGAACACCTTATGGCTGTTTTGCATGTATATAGGATAACCAATCTCCTGATAAAGATAGGCAGCGAGGTGCCTATCATGGACGGCTCTGCCGTGGATTTCTGCCAGATGATAGAAGACGGCGGCATTGAGGAGCAGGATGAACAGTTTGATGACATTATAATAGATGAGGTTTACTCTATCGGAAGTCCTGCCGACAAGAGATATATATCCATTGAGCCCTGGCCCAGTCTTACAATTCAGTTCTCAATGGATTATCCGCCGCCTATCGGAAAACAGGAGGCGGGTTTTATCCTTGACGACCCTGAAGTTTTCAAAAAAGAGATAGCCCCTGCAAGAACATTCGGCTCTGTCAAGGATTATGGAAAGCTGGAGGAGATGGGCCTGGCAAAGGGCGGAAGACTTTCCAATGTGGTGCTGGTTGGTGAAGATAAGGTAATAAATACATCCTTGCGGTTTTCCAATGAATTTGCCCGCCACAAAATACTTGACATCACCGGAGACCTCTATCTTCTGGGAAGGCCGATAAAGGGCAAGGTTACAGCGCGGATGACCGGACATACGGAAAACATACTGCTATTGAAGAAGATAGCAGAAGGCAAAAAATGTTAAACAATGCCATAACAGAACTTTATATTATCAATCTCGCTGTAAAGAAAAATGAAAAGGTAATTGTATTTACCGATACACTCTTACCTGATGAAGATATAACCGAAGAAGACAGCAAACGGAGAAAAGCGCTTGTTGGTTTAGCCAGGAAGACAGCCGATACAGGCATGGAGATATGCGGGCATGTATGGTTTCTCACATATCCTTCTCTGAAAGCGCATGGTTCAGAGCCGCCGAAAGAAATATGGCAGAAAGCCTTTGGCAAGAAAACCGTCAAAGAACTTGAGGATTATGGGCTTCTGGGAAAGCTGCTGAATAAAGAACAGTTGAGCCATGAAGAGACAAGGGATATTAAAAATATCGTGGAATCACACAAGGCTGACGCCGTAAATGTAATCATAGCCCTTTCAAATTTCTCTACAAGCCACACAAAATTCAGAGACCTCTTGACCAATATCTGTAAAACCCGTTATGCCAGCATGCCTCTGTTTGACGAGGCCATGTTCTACGGTCCGATGCGGGTTGACCGGAAGGCCCTTGAGAAAAGGACAATTAGCCTTGCAGCATGTATGGACGGCGCGGAAAGGGTGCTCATCACAGCGCCTAACGGCACTGATATTATAATCGGGATAAAAGGGAGAAAGGCGCTGCCTGATACCGGAAATCTGGCCTTGCCGGGCTCATTCGGAAATCTGCCCGCAGGCGAGGTTTTTGTTGCGCCGGTAGAAGGAACTACAGAAGGCGTTTTGGTTCTTGAGTGGGCGCCCACATTCAAACTTGAGTCGCCTGTTACAGTTAAGATAGAAAAAGGGCTTGTTAAAGGTATAAGCGGCAATGACCCTTACGCAAAGAAGCTGGAGCATAAACTCAATGAAAATCCTGATTTCAGAAATATTGCCGAGCTTGGCATAGGGACAAACGACAAGGCAAAAAGGGCGGATAACATCCTTGAATCGGAAAAGATACTCGGCACAATACATATTGCATTCGGCGACAACTCCACCTTTGGCGGCGCTGTGCGAACGCCGTTTCATCAGGATTTTGTAATATTCAATCCGACTATAAAGTTGTTCAAAGGAAATGAGGAAAGGGTTATTTTGAATCATGGCATTTTATGGGATTTATAAATAAATTTTTTGGAGCATCCGGCATAAAGAAAAAGCTCCTTATTGCGCTTATAGGTCTTGCCGTATTGCCGTTCTCGGTAGCAGGTCTCTATGGG
>CAZVZI010000371.1:0-2051 GCA_964631455.1 uncultured Thermodesulfobacteriota bacterium
CGTAGAATCACCAGCGAAGGCAAAAACCATTGAGAAATTTCTCGGCAAAGATTTTATGGTGAAGTCTTCCATAGGGCATATCCGCGATCTGGTGGATGGAAACACGGGCGTGGATGTGAAAAACAATTTCCGGCCCAATTATGAGGTTCCCGCTGAGAAACAAAAAGTGGTAGCGGACTTGAAAAAATCCGTGAAGGCCGTTGGCACGGTATGGCTTGCAACAGACGAAGACCGCGAAGGCGAGGCCATTGCATGGCATTTGTCTGAGGCGCTGGAGTTGAAGCCGGAGAAAACCAAACGGATAACTTACTCTGAAATTACCAAAGAGGCTATTCAACATGCTATTGAACATCCGAGGGCGATTGATAAAAATCTAGTTGACGCTCAGCAGGCGCGCAGGGTCTTGGACAGATTGGTCGGCTATGAGATTTCTCCCATACTCTGGAGAAAGGTGAAACCCGCTCTCTCCGCCGGAAGGGTGCAGAGCGTAGCTGTTCGGCTCATTGTGGAGAGGGAAAGGGAGATACACAATTTCCAATCTGTTTCTTCGTATAAGGTGTCGGCAGTTTTTCTGAACGAGAAAAACGAAATCGTAAAGGCCGAACTGCCTAAAAAGTTTCAAACCAAAGAAGAGGCAAAGACATTTCTGGAAAAATGTAAAGACGCAGGGTTCTCCATCGCAAACATTGAAACGAAACCCGCAAAGAAATCCCCATCCGCGCCGTTCACCACTTCAACGCTCCAGCAGGAGGCGTCAAGAAAATTCGGATACTCAGTTGCGCAAACCATGAGGATAGCGCAGGGGCTTTACGAAGACGGAAAGATAACCTACATGCGCACGGATTCGGTGAATCTCTCCGAGACCGCGCTGGCTCAGGCAAAAACGGCGGTTGAACAATTGTACGGCAAGGAATTTGTGAATATCCGGCGCTATAAAACAAAGAGCAAAGGCGCGCAGGAGGCGCACGAGGCCATCCGTCCCACGGACCTCGGCGCTCAAACGATCGCGGGCGAAGGCCAGGCGAAGCGCATCTATGATCTGATATGGAAAAGGACAATTGCCTCGCAGATGAGCGATGCCCTGCTGGAAAAAACCACAGCCACAATCAACATATCCCTGCCCCCGAATGTATCTATCGGGGGAACAGCCGAAGAGAAATTTGTTGCGCAAGGCGAGGTGCTTAAGTTTGAAGGATTTCTGAAGGTGTATCTGGAAGGGAAAGACGAGGAAGACGAGGAAAACGCCGAAGGCATCCTGCCTCCTTTGAAGGTCGGCGAGAAACTTTCACGCAGAGAAATAATTGCCACGGAACGGTTCACCCATCACCCGCCGCGACACACGGAAGCCACACTGGCGCGCAAACTGGAGGAACTCGGCATCGGACGGCCTTCAACTTATGCGCCAACCATCTCCACCATTCAAAAGAGAAATTATGCTGCCAAAGAGGACCGCGAAGGGGTAAAAAGGAATTTCAGTTGTTTCACTTTGAAGGATAAACATATCACCGAAGAAACCAAATCCGAAAATACCGGAGCCGAAAAATCAAAACTCTTTCCCACGGACATCGGCATGGTGGTGAATGATTTTCTGATGCAAAACTTTAACGATATTATGGACTATAATTTTACGGCAAAGGTGGAGGAGGAGTTTGATGAGATTGCCCAAGGGAAATTAGTGTGGACAAAGATGCTTGCGCACTTTTACAAGCCGTTCCATGCAACCGTGGAGCATACAACAGAAACATCAGCGCGTCAGAGCGGTGAGCGCATGCTCGGAAAAGACCCTAAGACAGGAAAACAGGTAATCGTGCGGCTTGGAAAGTTCGGCCCGATTGTTCAGATCGGGCATCCGGATGATGCGGAAAAGCCCCGCTACGCCTCTCTCCGCAAGGATCAACGCATGGATACCATTACCTTTGAACAGGCAATGGAACTATTCAAACTCCCCCGCAACCTCGGTGCGCATGCGGGCAACGAAGTAATCGTGAATATCGGCCGTTTCGGCCCGTATATCAAATATCAGGATGGTTATATATCCCTCCCAAAAGGCG
>CAZVZI010000372.1:0-2036 GCA_964631455.1 uncultured Thermodesulfobacteriota bacterium
CTGACGCAGAACCTGCGCCAGGGCGTCATGCCCCATCTTGGCTGCTCAACCCGCACAAGATGCGTAGCTTGTAAGTTTTATTTTTCGGCCCACCTAAATAAACCTCAACCTTTTTTCCTCAATATCCTATAATCTCCGCTCCTGAGCGTAATCTTTTCCTTATCAAAATATTCAAGAAGCTCAATGGCTAATTTTCTTCCGCAGCCGAGGATGTCCCTGAATTCAGCGGCCTTTATCTTGCCTTTATCCGTAATCCATGCCGCAAGTTTATCTTTGGCCTTGCCCAGCATGTCTTGAGAAAGATAACAGTCTTCCGTAACCTTGACAATCATACCTCTTTTTAACAAATGCTGAAACACTTTTTCAACCTCTTTCTTATCCCGCGTCCGCCTGCTTAAAACATCTTCTCTTTTAATTGGATTAAATCCTGCCCCGGAAAACAGGGATAAAATCTCATCCTCTATCTCTTTTTCCAATCCCTTTGCCTTCGGCTTATGCGATGGCATATAAATTACATTCCCTGACTTTGCAATCCTACCTGAGCTTATTAAGTTGTCCAGTATAGCCGGAAGAATGCCGCCCTTGACAAACCCCAATTGCGCGCGCAGCATATTTTCATCAATCCCGCTGTCGCCAGGCATATCGGAGTGATATTTATTTATGGCGTCAATAATGCGCTGCTCAATCTTTTTCAGATTTTCCTTTAATATCAGTTTGTCATTCAGGACGGCAATTTCCTGACTGTTGCGTAAAAGTTCTTTGAACCCGCTTTCAGAAAGGTTGAGCATGAGTCTTATCTTATGCCTGTCTTCGCCAAAAGAGCCGTTATCTTTTAAAATGTATATTAAAATCTTTTTTATATCCTGACTATCCAAAATACTATATTGTTCCACATCCGCGCCCTTTCTCTTTTTTACATAAGGCAGGAGCATCTTCCCTCCGCCAACGGTTGCATTTATAGACGGGTCTCTCAATATAAACCTGTCTCCCCGCATCATAGCCATGGGCGCTTTTAATCTTATTTGGCCAAATATATTGGCGCCAGGTACAGCCTCTTTCGCGCCGATAAAAAACACCTGTGCAATGGTCTCGTCTGTCATATGGTGAAGTTTCAATATTGAATTGGTTTTTATAACCCTTTTTAGAGACGGCAGGAACTCAAAGCATACATCAACAATATTGCCCATCATATTAAAATCAGCGGATGCAAGAACATCTCCCCTTTCAATATCCGTATGGCTAACATTGCTTAAATTTACGGCTGCCCTCTGACCGGCGCTTATTGCAGTCGCTTCCTTGAAATGGCTTTGCATTCCCCTTATTTTGACCTTTTTAGGAACACTTTGCCTCTTTGATATGATGATGACCTCGTCGTTTTTTCGCGCAGCGCCGGATGCAACCGTGCCTGTAACAACTGCGCCAAAACCTTTTATGGAAAATGAGCGGTCAATCGGAAGCCGGAAAAAACCGCCTTCCGGTCTTGGCTCAATCTTTTTTGCCTCGCTGTTTATGCTGTTTTTAAGATTGTCTATGCCGAACCCTGTGGCAGAGGAAACCGGAATCACGGGCGCATCGTTAAGGCAGGTGTCTTTGCTCAATTCCTTTATATCGGAAATTACCTTGCACAAGCGAGGCTCATCAACCAAATCTGCCTTTGTGATTGCAAATACGCCTCTGCAAATTCCGAGCAATTGCATGATATCCAGATGCTCTCTTGTCTGAGGCATAATGCCGTCGTCAGCAGCCACAACAAAGAGGACAATATCAATGCCTGTTGCGCCTGCAAGCATGTTTTTTATAAACCTCTCATGGCCGGGAACATCCACAATCCCTGCCTTTGTGCCGTCTGGTAAATCAAGATACGCAAAACCCAAATCAATGGATATGCCGCGCTCCTTTTCCTCTTTCAGGCGGTCTGTATCCATTCCGGTAAGCGCCTTTATAAGGCTGGTCTTGCCGTGGTCGATATGTCCGGCTGTGCCAATGATTAAAGGCATAAGTATAAGGTCATTTCACCAATGGCTCAACTGCATCCA
>CAZVZI010000373.1:0-2033 GCA_964631455.1 uncultured Thermodesulfobacteriota bacterium
AATAGACTGTTATTATTCTAATCCATTTTGTGGATGTATAGCAACATACAATATGCATTGGACGATTTTGTGAGTAGCCGAGAACAAGACAGCTTGAACCTCGTGGGTCATTTGGGTAGTCTTCTAAAATCTCGCCATTGGAAATAGCAGTTTCTACATCAGTGAGTGTTATATCTTCAGCATACCTTTCCTTTTCAGCATGGTAACTGATTTCATATTCTCCGTGCTTTACTTTTTCCCTGATTTTTGTAATATCCATTTAAATAACTGCCATTAAATCTGCGCCCTTCTCTTATGCCAGTCTGTCGCCTGTTCATAAGCATAGGCTGTTTTTAAAACAGTCTCTTCATCAAGGGGTTTGCCAAGAATTTGTAAGCCGATGGGCAGGTTGTCCTTTGTAAATCCGCACGGAAGAGAAATGCCGGGTATGCCTGCAAGGTTGCAGGAGATGGTGAATATATCGGAAAGATACATGGTGAGCGGGTCTGCTGTCTTTTCGCCGATTTTGAATGCGGGGGTTGGCGCTGTGGGTGTCAATATAACATCGCATTTTTTGAACGCATCTTCAAAGTCTCTTTTTATGAGAGTCCGCACCTGCGATGCCTTTCTGTAATATGCGTCGTAATAGCCAGCTGAAAGAGAATATGTGCCAAGCATTATCCTGCGTTTCACTTCCGGCCCGAATCCCTCATCCCTTGTCTTGCAATACATATCCAGCAGGTTTTTGCCGTCCTTTGCCCTGTGGCCGTATTTCACGCCGTCAAATCTTGCAAGGTTTGAACTTGCCTCTGCTGTGGCAACAAGGTAGTAAACTGCAATGGCATAATCCGTGTGCGGCAGGCTTATATCAACAAACGATGCGTCTTGTTTCTTCAATATCTCTATGGCCTCTTTCACCGCCTTTTCTATATCTTTGTCAAGACCTTGAATAAAATATTCTTTGGGAATGCCGATTTTTAAACCCTTCACATCCTTTGTTAAAGCCTTTGTATAATCAGGCACAGGCGCATCAATGGATGTGGAATCCTGCTGGTCATGGCCTGCAATTGCATTGAGCATGATGGCGCAATCTTTTACATCTTTTGTTAGTGGGCCTGCCTGGTCAAGGGATGATGCAAAGGCAATCATGCCGTATCTGGAAACCCTGCCGTAGGTAGGTTTTAAGCCCACAATACCGCAGCACGATGCTGGCTGGCGGATGGAGCCGCCTGTGTCCGTGCCCATGGATGCAACACATTCGTCTGCTGCCACACTTGCGGCAGAGCCGCCGCTTGAGCCGCCCGGAACCCTTTCCATTGCCCACGGATTTTTTGTTGTAAAGTATGCGGAGTTTTCTGTTGATGAACCCATTGCAAACTCATCCATATTGTTTTTGCCGAGGATGACTGCGCCGGCATCTTTTAACTTTTTTATGACATGGGCATCATAAGGCGGAACAAAGTTTGCAAGGATTTTTGATGCACAGGTGGTCAGGATTCCCTTGGTGCAGAATATGTCTTTGACTGCAATAGGAATGCCGGTAAGCGGCGTAATATCCGTGCCGAAGGCAAGTCTTTTGTCAGCCTCTTTTGCCTGTTTTATGGCATCTTCTTTTGTAACTGTGAGGAAAGCCTTTATTTTACCGTCTACCGCTTCAATCCTCTTTAAAAATGCCTCGGTCAATTCCAAAGAGGCAATCTCTCTCTTTTTTAGCTTCTCGTGAAGCTCATGGATTGTTAGGCTGTAAAGTTCCAAAGTGGTCTCCTTTATTCAATTATCCTCGGCACCTTAAAACATCCCTTTGCCTTTTCAGGCGCATTGCTTAATATCTCGTCCTGCGGCAGGGACTGCTTTGCCTCATCTTTTCTGAACATTGTTTTTGGCGACATTGTATAAGCTGTAGGCTCTACGCCTTTTGTATCCAATGCGCCAAGCTTTTCCACATGGGTCAGTATCTTTGCCATCTGTGAAGCATAGAGTTCGGTTTCCTCTTGAGAAAGCGCAAGCCTCGCCAATTTTGCCGCATGCTCAACATCTTTTTTTGTTATTGCCAT
>CAZVZI010000374.1:0-2030 GCA_964631455.1 uncultured Thermodesulfobacteriota bacterium
TAGTATGTAGTTGTCAAGGGGGAGATTGGAACGCTTTGCATTCCCTACAGCTTCATTGTCGCTAAACCCGCCGGCTTTACCTAATGTTTTTGCCATAGTTATATGCTTTTATTGGGAAGCGTCCCGGATTTTCCTCAAAATGCTTATAAATAAATATGTTACAAATCAACTTTTTTGAAAATGTGGGTTTTTCTACAGACTCGTTAGGGGCAGAACGGTCTGCAAAAAGGAATCCAGAGGATTTTAAAGAAAAAACTACAAGACTGTATACCGCGGAACATTTATATGGTTTTGAGTACTCTATTAAGGCAAACCGGAAAGCAGCGCCGACAAGAGGGTTGCCCTTACCCTGTTTGTTCTCTTGTAGAATTTGCTTGATATTTTGTAGAATTTGCCAAGCATTATTGAGATTATCGGTGCTGGACACGAAGTGGACATATTGTTCTTCTTGGAGATTCATTCCCCCTCCACCACCCTTATCTCCTCCTCCGTCAAGCCGTACAACTCATAAACAAGCCTATCTATCTGGCTGTCGGTTGCCTTTATCTGACGTTCAATGAGTTCTCTGTCGTGAGGGGTTTTTGCCTTCTTTAGTTTCTCGTTGAGGTCAAGCATCTTATCAACCAGTGAGACCATCTGGTCATGCATCTCTTTTTCTTCTTTATTGTTAAAGTCTATGGTGCGGATGGGGAGTTGCTCCACATGATGTTTCTTGACCTCTGCTAATGCTTCTCCTTTTTCAGGATTCATCAGAGTATAAACAAAATCAACAAGCCTGGAGTTGATGACGCCGAGTATGTAACGGAGGTTAGGGGTTTCGTTTTGGGGCAAAACAATGTGCAGATTGTTTCTGGCAATGTATCCTTTATCTATCAAGGTTCCAATAATTGAATCTCCTGTCTGGCGAATCATGATTTTTGACGACGCTTCAAAAATTTCCGGATCACGGGGCGCTGCAAGCCATTGGCCGTAAAGAATCCAATAATCCTCATTCCAGTGTATTTGATAGCGATTAATAAGACTGCCGCGTAACAGCGGAGACCATTTGGCGCCGGGTCTTTTACCTTCTTTGACAAATGGTTTGTCGTGCATTATTTGTTCTGTTTGCGGCGGATTCCCTTTGCCTTTTTCAAAAGGTTTTACACCATTGTAGACAGTGCAGATTCTTTGTAACGGTTGGGAATTATTTCTAATCTGGCGGAAGATTCTTTGTGTCTCTGAATCTACAACGATGTTGATGGGGTCTCCGTTTTTTGGGATATTCTTCCACGGCAATTTGTGCCAGAAAGAAATCTCGTTGTTGCGTCTTGCATCTACGGAAGGATAACCCGCTTCTTTGGACTTAATAGCGTCTTTTTCAAATATTAATACATGCGTATCAATGACCGCGCGGAAAACCTTTTCCGGCAGATGCAGGATGCGAAGCCATAGGTAATGTGTCGCCAAATATTTTCTTATCTTCTGATAAGTAACAGATTGCAGCCATGTGTTAGATACGATTACGCCGAGCAGGCCAGCATGTTTAAGAAAATGTTCGTATCTCTCGAGAAATAGCAGATACAAGTCTTTCTGATAATCTTGATGTTTATAATGGCCTGCAAAGTAGTTTTGCTGCGCCTCTGGAATCATGTAGCCATACGGCGGATTCCCTATTACCGCATCAAACCCCCCTTTGCTTCCCCCCTTTTCAAGGGGGGAGTGAGAGGGGTTCATTATCTTCCCAAAGCCCTTTTCCGGGTCGTGCCAGTCAAATGGGTTGAGCTTTCTATTAAGTTCGTCCCCCTCACCCCAGCCCTCTCCCACAAGGGGAGAGGGGGCTTTCCCCCTCCCTTGACGGTAGGGAAGTAAGGGGAGGCTGCCGGAATAAAAGTCAGTACCTATAAGCGAGTTGCCGCACTTTATGTTGCTGTCAAGGTTCGGCAATACCCTTTCGCGGAATAAAAGCAGGTTTTTCCCTATGGTCTCTCGGTTTTCATCTTCAAGCACCTTGAGCAGAAGCGAAAGTTTCGTCACCTCAACTGCCTGACGGT
>CAZVZI010000375.1:0-358 GCA_964631455.1 uncultured Thermodesulfobacteriota bacterium
TAAGAACTGTTGTTCCCTCAAACCTGTATAAAAGGCTTAACATAACTCCGATGGCTATAATGAAGAATCCTGCATGAAAGAGGATATTGCCTGTATAGGCATAATGCCTTGTAAAAAGACTGATAAGAACATTAGCAAAAAAAGGGGTTATTATAACGAGGAGTGGAGACCATACCATGAAATGGGCAGGCGGTCTCATATTAAGAAACCATAATATAGTTAGATAAAAAAAATATATAGCCCCTGCGATAAGGAGGCCTATAGTAAGTTGTCTTGAGCCAAGAAAACGAATGATACCTTTAAACATACGGGTTGCCATCTCTTATTTCTCTAAAGGCCCTGCCCATTGGGATTTGAA
>CAZVZI010000375.1:374-2017 GCA_964631455.1 uncultured Thermodesulfobacteriota bacterium
GCCCAATACTCCACAACCTCTTGAAAATCCTTGCATTACTAAATGCCTCTGCCCTAAGCCAGAAAAGCGCCTTTTCTCTATTCTCTATACTCATCCTCGGGTCGTCATGCATAAACACTACTCTATTGCCATTGTAATACTCCCAACCTCTTTCAGGTATTAAATACGGCTTGTAATCGTCATACAAGTCTGTGCCGGGAAACGGCGTAACCTGCATGGGGTGGGCCATAACCTGAAGCTCATCACAAATATCCAATGTCCTCTTGTAATCATCAGGCGTATCTTTCCTGCCGCCCATCATAAGAAACATCATAATATCTATGCCGTGGTCTTTAATCTTTTTTATTGCGTCCTTTCTTGCCCTGCCCTGCTTTAAGAGCGCATTCCACTCCTTGAGGCTATCAACATTCTCTGATTCCCAACCTACCATCACTAAGGTAAGTCCGCTCTTTCTCGCCCATTTTAAAAGCTCCTCGCCCCTGCTGTGCTGAACACTTACTAAATCACCAGAGCCTATCCACCACTTTCTCATATTGCTCAACTCTTGATAAAGCTCAATATACAGCTTGATTGACCTGTCTATGCCAGCGCCCCAGATATTATCATCCACATTCCAGAACATCCAGTAGGGACTTGTCGCAACCTCATTAACGACATCCTGTATTGGCCTGTGCCTGATATTGTTTCCAAAGAATTTATACACCGAGCAGTACTTGCACTTGAACGGACATCCCCTTGCTGTAAAAAATGACCCCATGTGATACTTTGTTTTTAAAAGCCCTTTCTTGGGTCGAGCCAGATCCACAAGAGGCAGTTGCCCGCCATGATAAAATGGCTTCAACTCCCCCTTTTTTGCATCTTGAAGACAATCTCCCCACACACCCTCTGCCTCGCCTACAACAACCGCATCAGCATGCGCCTTTGCCTCTTCCGGGAGAACTGTAACATGCATCCCGCCCAGAACTACTTTTAAACCGCGCCTTCTTAAAATATCGGCTGTCTTATACGACCATTTCGCCTGCGGGGTAAGGACTGTCAGGCCAACCAAATCTGCCTCAACAGCATCTACATCAAGGTCTTCACGATTAGCATCAATAAGCTGGATATCAACATCAGGCGCAACCTTTTCCGTAAGGCCAGCCAGATATTCCAACACAGGCGGGGCAATGGGGAGCCCTTCGCTCTTCTGAATCTCATCAAGCCGGGCAAGGGACATGAGCGAGCTCTTTTTTACATATTCGCCGAATGGAGGGGAGATGAGGGTTATTTTCATTACTTAATATATTACATATCTTATTGTTTTCATTCAAGGATAAAAAAATTTTGAGAATGGAATGTTGATATGAATACTCGAAAGATGAGGAAATCAGATGGGCTAAAACTCATACCTCATATTGCAATAAACATTATCATTATTCCTGAACTGCCCCAGAAATGTGCTGTTCTGTTCGCCGCCAAAGAGATTTGCCCCAAGATTTGTCCAGAGGTTGTCGGTAACATTATACTTTATCTCTGGATTTACAAAATAATCCTTATCTGTTGGGCTATAGAATGTAAATAAAGACAATTTGACTGTCTGATGATATAAGAGCTGTGTAAGCCTTATGGAATATAGTTCTCGTGTCTCATCCTTTCTCGGAAAG
>CAZVZI010000376.1:0-2010 GCA_964631455.1 uncultured Thermodesulfobacteriota bacterium
TATGAAGCCTGTCCAATGCCTCTGTTACAATACTTATTGCAGTATCAAAACCGAAGGTAAAGTCAGTGCCTGAAAGATCGTTATCTATGGTCTTGGGAACCCCTATGGTCTTTATCCCCTGTTTAAACAACTTTACGGCAACGCCAAGCGTATCGTCTCCTCCAACGGCTATCAAAACATCAAGGCCAAGTTTCTTTATGTTGCCGACAACTTTGTCCGCTGCGTCGGGAGATTTGAATGGGTTCGTCCTTGATGTGCCCAGTATTGTTCCGCCCCTCGGCAGGATGCCTGATACACTTTTTGCATCCAATGGAATGACCTCGGTTTCAACCAGCCCTTTCCAGCCGTCTTTTATGCCAAGCACATCATATTTATAATGGGCAGCCTTTCTTACCACCGCCCTTATAACTGCATTAAGCCCAGGGCAATCACCGCCGCCTGTAAGGATTCCTATTTTCATCGATATGCCTCCTCCAAATTAAAACCCCAAGTCGCTCAATAATTCATCTGTCTTGTTTGCAACAGGCAGATATATCCTGAATATGCTCCCTTTGCCGGCATCGCTTTCCACGTCTATCCTTCCCTCATGTGCGTCAACAATTTCTTTACATATGCTCAAGCCCAGCCCCACGCCTCCCTCGCCTCCGCCAGAGGCTGATGTCCGGGCTTTATCCACCCTGTAAAAGCGGTCAAAAATATATGGAATATCTTCCTTTGCAATGCCAAGCCCTGTATCCAGCACAGTAATTATAGCCCAATTATTCTCCTGTTCAAGGGAGATTTCTATTCTGCCGCCTTTTATTGTATATTTAATGGCATTATCGATAAGATTAAAGATGAGCTGTCCGATCCTTAACACATCTCCGATTATCGTTATCTTTTCACTTTTAATTATTTTCATTTCAACGCCTTTATATCTTGCCAGAGGCATTGTTTGATTAAATCTTTCCTCTATAATCTCATTCAGCTTGATTTTATCCTTAGGAAGCTTTATTCTGCTGTCAATCCTTGCAAGGTTAAGAAGGCTCTTCACAATTGTGCTCATCTTGTCTATCTCTTCAAGGCTGCTCTTGACAGCCTCCCTGAAGCCTTCTATTGTTTTTTCAGTTTTGAGCGTTATTTCCATTTCACCCTTTAAGACAGTAAGCGGTGTTTTCAATTCATGGGATGCATCCGCAGTAAACTGCCTCATTTGTCTGAACGAAAGCTCAAGCCGCGCAATCATATCATTAAATGTCTCTGCTAATCTCCCGATTTCATCTCTTGGTCCTGACACAAGAAGCCGCTCATTCAGACTGCCGGCCTCTATCTTTTTGGCCATGTTGGTTATCTCATCTACCGGGCTCAACGCTTTTTTTGCAAGAAACCAGCCGATGCCGCTTGCCAATATCACAGCAATAGGGATGCCCAATATCAGGATATAAAACAATGCGTTTAGCACGGCAGTTGATTCCTGCAAAGGCGCGCCAACCTGCAATATGCTGAGTAGCTGCCCTTTTTCCATTAGAGGAAATGTGACAACCCTGACCGGATATCGGCCTATATTATCTATGGTTTCATATGTGACAGTGCCTGCAATAGCGTGATGATATCCCTGGCCGGACAAAGGGATGTGGTTTTTTCCAAGGGTTGAGGATATAAATATTATCTTGCCGTATTTATCCATCAGCTGAATAAAATTTCCAGATGTCTTTATTCCAAAAAAATGTTCAAGAAAGATATCAAAATCTTTTGGCAATGCCACAGTGCCGGGTTTGAATACTGACTTGGAAACCATGTCAGCCATAGATAAAAGTCTTGCATCAATTGAGTTTGTAATGTTTTTTGAAAGCGCAACATATAGGATGGAGCCGAATGTAATGAGACTGGCTGCAAGAAGTGAAGTATACCAGATGGTAAGTTTGGCTCGGATTGGAAGGGACATGTTTTAATTGCCGTAATCCGTGTCCGTTGTACGTGACCGTTAAAGACTTTCTTCACGGCCACGGTTCACGGTCACGACTCACGGTT
>CAZVZI010000377.1:0-1736 GCA_964631455.1 uncultured Thermodesulfobacteriota bacterium
ACTTCTCACTCCTTGCCTCATCCTATCCTCCCACAATATCATTCTTCGTAAATATTGCTTGAAAGTCATAACCGGCTTGTTTTATCTTTTCTCCCCCGCCCTCTTCCCTGTCCACCACAGCAAAAACAGCAACAACCTTCAGGCCTTCTTCCTCAGCCCTTTTAACAGCCTGAACAGATGAGCCGCCGGTTGTCACCACATCCTCAACTATAGCAACCTTTGCGCCGTTGGCAATGTTTTTCTTTCCCTCTATCCATTGGCCAAGGCCGTGTTTTTTTGGCTCTTTCCTTACAATAAAGGCCGGAAGCGGGTTGCCTTCAAGCTGGCTCACAACAGCTATGGCGGTTACAATCGGGTCTGCGCCCATGGTAGGCCCGCCCACAGCCGCAACGACGCTGCCTAAGCCCTTTACCATATCATAGAGGATTTTGCCAACAAGATACGCCCCTTCAGGGTGCAGGGTTGTCTGGCGGCAGTCTATGTAGAAATCGCTTTTCTTGCCTGAGGCAAGGGTTACCTCTTTCTTTTCATAAGATTTTTCTTTGATGATTTGAAGAAGCCTGCCTTTATTGTCCATTTTTGCATCTCCGTTTTATAAATTCAAACATTGCTTCCTGAAATTATCTAAGCCTCTTGCAAAAAAAGGTTGTCATTCCCGCATGTCTTTAGCGGGAATCCAGTCTTTTTTTCTTAAAAACCTATGGATTCCGGCTTAAAAATTGCCGGAATGACGAGCTTTGTAAGAGTTTTACCTCTCAATCAATCTCTGTTTTATCAACTCATTCGGCGCAATCAACTGCGGAGACTGCTCGTTGTTGTAGGTCTTTCTGGCGATCCGTTCCACCTGCGGCTTGATGTAATCAAATAACTCTCCTATTTCTACTTTTCCATCTCCATTGGCATCGCCATCACCCTTAATTCCTTTGAGCATAAAGTATGTGAAAAGCCCGTGCCCTTTCTCCTCGTAAGTTGAGCTTATCTGCTCCCCTGACGAGGCTGAAAGGACTGCAACATTTGATGGAACCGCAAATTTCTCCATTGTCATAACCAATGGCCTTGCGCCTTTTGCAATGACACTTCTTCCACCTGCGCCTGAAAAGCATGAGTCAAGGGCAACGATGATTTCTTTTGCCGGGAGTTTTCCAAGGGATTCGTAGAGTCTTTTTAGAGAATAGCCCGTCTGGTCAATGAAAGATGGGTCTCCGTCATAAGGCACAAGATAGGCATCGCCTGTCTTTGGATTCGGAGCGCCATGGCCTGAATAATAGATAAACACAGAACTATCTTTTTCAACGTTATTCCAAAGCCATTTCTCAAAATACTTTGTCAAGTCGCCTAATGCTGCACGGTCATTCGTGAGTGTAACAACATTCTCCTCAGGATAGCCCATTACCTTTGTGAGATAGTCTGTCATAATCTTTGCATCAGCTACCGCATAATCAGCCTTTGGAAGCTTCTGACGATAATTTTCAATGCCGATTACAATGGCGTAGGAGTTTTTGTTTTGTTTGGTTTTAATTACAGGAAGTTCGTCAATATCGGACTTGATAAAAGATGCTTGCTCGGTCTGCTCTGATTGTGCAGGCCGCGCAACAATGGGCGTTTGATTACCGGATACCTGCTCATCTACCACAGCCTTTTTGAGGATACGGATGATGGCGCTGTTACCTCTCTCCTCGGCTATTCTCAAGGGGACCTGGCCTTTAAAACCCGCCATGCCGGGGTCCGCGCCTTTT
>CAZVZI010000377.1:1746-2009 GCA_964631455.1 uncultured Thermodesulfobacteriota bacterium
TATAAGGAGACGGACAACGCCCTCCTGTTCCCTACTTACGGCATAGTGTAGAGCGGTGTCTCCATTCCCGTCACGCGCATTCACATTCGCGCCTTTTTCTATAAGGAGACGGACGATGCCCGCCTTACCGCTACTTACGGCATAGTGTAGAGCGGTGAGATTCATAAAGCCACGTTCATTCACATTCGCGCCTTCGGTGGCTATAAGCCGTTCTACCTCTTTTATATCGCCTTTCTCTGCCGCCAGCATTAGAGGTGTTCCTG
>CAZVZI010000378.1:0-1985 GCA_964631455.1 uncultured Thermodesulfobacteriota bacterium
GGCGCAATGCCGGTTACGCGCTCCTCTTTTTCAACATCTATCAACTTCACGCCCTGCGTATTTCTGCCTATTATCGACACACCCTTCATGGCAATTCTGATTATCTTGCCTATATCGGTAGTAATCATCAGTTCATCTTCAGAAGTTACCTGAGCGATGCCCACCACCGGGCCGTTTTTCTCCGTCACCTTGATATTGATTATTCCGCTGCCGCCTCTCCCCTGGCTCCGGTATTCCTCAATCTCCGTCCTCTTGCCGTAGCCGCGCTCGGTTACGGTGAGGATAGTTCTGTTTTCCTCAAGCGCCTCCATTGCCACAGCCACGTCACCTTTGCCGAGGTTTATCGCCCTAACGCCGCGCGCGTTCCTTCCCATGTCCCTTACCTGCGATTCATTGAACCGTATGGCCTGACCTTCCCGCGTGCCGATGAAGAGCTCCTTTGAGCCGTCGGTGAGCCGCGTTGCAATCAATTCGTCGCCTTCATCCAAACCAACGGCGATAAGGCCGCCGGAACGGATACTGGCGAATGCCGTCAAATCCACCTTCTTGATCACACCGTGCTTTGTGGCCATGACAATGAATTTGCCTTCGGTAAATTCCCTTACCGGCAGGAATGCGGTCATCTTTTCTCCCTGAGAGAGATTCAGGAGATTGACGATGGCCTTGCCCTTTGCAGCAGGGCCTGCCTGCGGAATATCGTAAACCTTGAAAGAATACGCCTTGCCTTTGTCCGTGAAGAAGAGGATGTAGCTGTGCGTGGATGCAACAAACATATTTTCCACAAAATCCTCTTCCTTTGTTGTCATGCCTATCTTGCCTTTGCCTCCGCGTCGCTGTGTTCTGAACAGGCTTGTCGGATTTCTCTTGATGTATCCGCCGTGGCTGATGTTCACCATCATGTCCTCTTCCGCGATGATATCCTCCATGGTTATCTCACCGGTTTTTTCGATAATCTCGGTGCGCCGCTCGTCGCCGAACTGTTTTTTGACTTCCTTGAGTTCGTTGACGATAACTTCCATGAGAAGTTTTTCGCTGGCCAAAATTTCCTCAAGCCTCTTGATGAGTTTCAACACCTCTTTGTATTCTTCGATAATCTTATCCCGCTCCAGCGCGGTGAGCCTCTGGAGGCGCATATCCAAAATCGCCTGCGCCTGAATCCCGGAGAGTTTGAATTTGTTCATCAAACCTTCCTTGGCTTCCTGCGGGCTCTTGCTCTTGCGTATCAGGGTTATAACCGCGTCAAGATTGTCCAACGCAATCTTCAACCCCTCCAAGATGTGCGCCCGCTCCTTTGCCTTTTTCAGTTCAAAGATAGTGCGCCGCGTGACAACCTCTTTTCTGAATCTTACGAACAACTCAAGCAATTGCTTGATGTTTAAAACTCTGGGCTGTCCGTCAACAATGGCAAGATTTATGATGCCGAAGGTGCCTTGCATCTGCGTATGCAGGAAGAGATTGTTGAGGATAACCTCTCCGACTTCATCCCGCTTCAAGTCCACGACAATCCTCATGCCGTCCCTGTCAGATTCATCACGGACATCGGATATGCCCTCAATCTTTTTATCCCTGACCAACTCTGCTATCTTCTCTATGAGCTTGGACTTGTTCACCTGATACGGTATTTCGGTTATGACAATGGCCTGCCGGTTTGTGCGCGGATTTTTTTCAATTGACGCCCGCGCCCGCATCTGGATGATGCCCCTGCCTGTTTCATACGCGGCCTTGATGCCTTCCCTGCCGTGGATAAAACCGGCGGTCGGAAAATCAGGACCCGGAATAAGTTTCATCAATTCTTTTATCGTGGCTTCAGGCTTGTTGATAATGTGGATGATACCGTCTATCACCTCGGAGAGATTGTGCGGAGGCATGTTCGTTGCCATGCCAACAGCAATGCCGGATGAGCCGTTTACAAGCAGATTGGGGAAAGCGGCAGGCATTACCAGCGGCTCTTTCAGAGACTCGTCATAGTTCGGCCCCCAGTCAAC
>CAZVZI010000379.1:0-1982 GCA_964631455.1 uncultured Thermodesulfobacteriota bacterium
GTAAAAGTTCACGAACCATTTTTAAAGATACTCCCTCGGATCAGTAATCTTTCCAAATATTGCAGCAGCTATAGCGGTTTCAGGACTACAGAGATACACCTGATCGTTTTCTGTTCCACTTCTCCCTGGAAAATTTCGGGGAAATGTTCGAAGAGATACTGTGCCTGTTGAAGGTGCCTGGCCCATACCAATGCATCCCAGACATCCGGACTGATGGATCCGTGCACCTGCATGGGTGAGCGCCAATGCCCCGCCTTCCCTGATCACGTTTTCAAGGGCCTGGCGGCTTCCTGGGTTTATCTCAAGACTTACCTGAGGATGCGCCCTTTTGCCTTCAATGGCCTCACAGACAATCATCAAATCTCGAAATGACGAATTTACGGATGAGCCTATAATTACCTGCTGAACAGGGATACCTTCTACCTCTGAGACCTTTTTTATATTGTCGGGTGACGTTGGGCAGGCAATGAGCGGTTCAAGTTTTGTTAGGTCTATCTCATCCACTTCGTCATAATGAGCGTCTTCATCTGCATCAAGGTGAATCCACTGGCTACCCCTCCCTTGCCGTACCATAAATTCCTTTACCCTTTCATCGGACGGGAATATGGTTGTCGTTGCACCAAGCTCTGCACCCATGTTGGCAATGGTTGCCCTGTCTGTCGCAGAAAGGTGCTTAACACCAGGACCGAAATATTCAATTATCTTGCCAAGACCGCCTTTTACAGAATGGCGCCTCAGCATCTCAAGAATCACATCCTTGCCTGATACCCAGGGAGAAAATCTTCCAATAAGCCTTATGCCAAATATCTTCGGCACCTGTAAATAAAACGGCTCACCAGCCATGGCAAGAGCCACATCCAGACCGCCGGCCCCTATGGCTATCATACCGAGCCCACCGCCGGTTGACGTATGGCTGTCAGAGCCGAGAAGGGTCTTGCCAGGGATGCCGAATCTTTCCATGTGAACCTGATGGGAAACACCGTTGCCAGGAGGTGAAAAATAGATGCCGTATTTCTCAGCAACAGTCTGCAAAAATCTGTGGTCGTCCGCATTTTTAAAATCTGTCTGCAAGAGATTGTGGTCAACATAACTCGCGGACAGCTCAGTCTTCACCTGGTCAATACCTAAGGCTTCAAATTCAAGGTAAGCAAGTGTGCCCGTTGCATCCTGGGTAATGGTCTGGTCTATCCTGATGCCTATCTCCGTGTCAGGTTCCCATCTTCCAGACAGAATATGTTTTTCCAGTATCTTTCGTGCTAAGGGCTTTTTCATAATCTTTATTTTAAGGTTGACAAATACTCTACGATCGCCTTCCTCTCTTCATCTGTGAATGGGTAGGTAGGCATAAACGTTCCTGGCTTTACAGCCTGTGGATCCTTAAGCCACGTATCGAGCCATTTTTTATCTCTTTTACGGCCTTCGCGTGTTAAATCTGGAAAGCGAACTCTGCCTGATTCAGGGTCTTTAATCTTATGGCATGCCTTGCAGTCATACTCTTCCACAAGTCTTTTACCAGCCTCTTTTTTAGAAACTTTTCCCATAAAATCTTTATTGATGTCCTTCTTGACACTTTTAAAAAAGGCTATAAGGTCAAAGACATCCTGCTCAGAGGTCCATGGCACCTTCGGCATATCAGTATCCTTGAGAAGGGAAGGAGGGTCATTAAGCCAGTTTACAAGCCTCTCATCTGTCCTCCATACAGTAACCTGGGTTAGATCAGGGCCTATAGCACCACCCGCCCTGTTTATGCTGTGGCATATCGTACACCCCTTGCTCTTAAATATCTCCTTTCCCTTTTCAGGGTCTCCTGAGACTGCAGGCACTTCGGTATGTACACCCGCCGGCAGAACCAGGAGGGCGAAAAGAAGTATTATTCTGAGGGCCATGCGGCTATTCCCTTTTTTTCATTGAGCGGGCACTGCAGAGGCTTCCCATTAATCCTACATTGCACCAGGTACAGGCTTGGGAAGCTTTTTCTTTGC
>CAZVZI010000380.1:0-1971 GCA_964631455.1 uncultured Thermodesulfobacteriota bacterium
TCAAAACTTTTACAAGTCTTTCCCCTGAGCCGTGATCGCCATCGCCAACCATAGCGATAAGATTATGCCCATTTGTTATTCCGCCCGGCTGGACGTATTGCAGCTTTTCAGCATCCCATAAGAGTACCAAAGGAGCAATCGTTACTGCCGGGACTGTGAATTCATATTGTTCTTTGGGCGTAAGTGGCCAACCTGCACCAGTTTCATATTCGTTTGGCGTAGGATTTAATCCGACCATTTCATAAACCAACTCTGCCAAACCGACACAATCGAATTCTCCTGGACCCTTTTGATTATCGTGTAAATCATCATACGGCAAGCCAATTCTACTGATAGCGTATAAACATATCCTTCGTCGCTGATCAGCATTGGGTTCAGCAGGTGTTGTTCTATTCCCATAATATGGATGGCGAGTGAAAAACGTTGCGTAATCTACGCGCGCGACACCGGTTTCGGGCAGTGCCTCTACTACGCTTTGCACCTCTGTATTCCCGTAATATCCAGTATAAACCCCGACATGCCCGATAGTCCCCTCGCCTTGCGCATCTGGGTATATTCCAGCTTTTCCTGCACTATAAACCAAATCACCTATTTCTAATGCGAAGAGCGGCAAGGTGCTTGCCAGCATTATTGCTGACAACAAGCATGCCTTTGCAAGATTTCTTTTTTGGCTCACCATGAGGTTATCCATTTGAATACTGCAATTACACCTGGTACCACAAAAAACAATGCGATTGCGATATATCCGAATAAAATTAATTTTGCACTTGGGTTATACAGTGTGTCCGCTTGGAGACTTCTTTTTTTGAGCCATATGCTACCGGCAAAGCCAAAAATCAATCCTAAAGGTGTAGCCGTCAAGGCAGCAAAAAACCAAACTACAAACATCCATCCTTCCCACCATTTGGTTAAAATGCCGCTTATTCCGGCCCAGAGCCCTGAGCCCACAATGGCGATAACACAACCTATCGCCCCAGAATACCAAAACCGTGGAAACTGATCTTTTCCCACAAAGATCGCCCATTTTGCCCAAGCTGCCCCCATAAGACATCCCAGTAGCCCCGCCAACACAACGCCCCATGGAGCATTATAAACAAGGAAATAGCTGGGTAAACCGAAAACAAATGAGGCAGTTATGATTGCCCACAAATAACTCGACTTATCATTTGGTGACATTTTTCCCTCTCAATAAATCTTTAGCCAACTCGCGAACCGTACTTGTTTCAGAATCTGAAGTGACCATTTTTTTCAACGTCTTTCTAGCTTTGTCAGATTTTATCTTGCTCAGCGCCGCGACTATATTAATTTTAACCGTTTCATCGGCACCATCAAGTCCGCCGATAAGAACATCCTCGGCAGAGGAATCACCGATTTCCCCAAGTGACCAAATAGAATTTATTGAAACAAATCGATCTGAATCTTTTACACTCTTCTTAAGCGTGGCAATGGCTTTCGTCGCTTTTAAGCGCCCCAATGAATATGCTGAATTGGCGCGAACTGTAGTATCAGTGTCATTTGTTGAAATCAAGAGGCCATCAACACTTGAAGAGCTTTTTTGTTCTCCTGCGACTTCTGCAGAGCATCTGCGCACAAAATTATTTTTATCTTGCAAATTGTCAACGAAACTGCGAGCAATCATCGCATCTTGAACCGAGGCCATTACCTGCATAATCACACATCGATATGCCCACCCCTTATCAGATCGTTTGGATTCTCGAACCAAGCGTATTTTTTCGCTACTTCTTTTTTCATAAAGCTGTTTAACAGCTTTATGGAAATTCTCAGCGTTTTTACCGGTTTCCGTTCCACGGTGGGTAGAAAATGTTTCCACATGGCTCAATAGTAAATCTATATCTTTCCCTGCATCCTGTTTATCTTCTTTATCTTTGCCGGTAGCTGCCATCGTATAATTGCCCGTGACTACGCTGAATGTTGAGGAAGCCTGATAACCGGCGCAATCGGTGACGGAAG
>CAZVZI010000381.1:0-1971 GCA_964631455.1 uncultured Thermodesulfobacteriota bacterium
ACCATTCTCTTTTTATCAATATTATCTCAAGGCCTTCTTTTTCAAGCATCTTTCGGATAGTCTCTCTTGTAAAATAATATAAATGCTCTTTTGGCTTATACTGGAATCTCCTGCCGCCTATAAGCCCTCCCGCATCAGGGGTAGAGAGAACAAAAAGACCATCATCCTTTAATATTTGGCCTATTTTTCTGATTGCCGCAACAGGGTTTGGAAGGTGTTCTATAGTTCCGAGGCAGGTTATCACATCAAAGAAATTATTTTCAAAACCAGTGTCAGTTATATCGCCTGCAAAGACATTTAGCCCCTTTTCCCTTGCTTTATTTACGGCATAAAAAGACACCTCTGTGCCGTAAACATCCCACCCCTGCGCCTTCGCTTCTTCCAAAAGAAAACCCACAGCACATCCTACATCCAGAAGCCTTCCCCCTTTTTTAAAGCTCTCTATTGAATCAAGGAGTTTTTTAAAATTTGCAATATGATATTGCCTGTCAGCCTCATAATCACGATAGCCTATTGAATCATCTTTAGATATCCTATAATAGCCTTCTGAGTATAATTTCTGTAAATACTCTTTTTTAGGCCGCGGGTTAACAAACATCAACCCGCAGGAGTTGCATTCCACAATCCTTAATCCATCCGTAACAAACAGCAGTTTTTCGTCAGCGCCGCCACAGAGATTGCAATTGACAGGCTCTAAAACTGCATTGTCAGCCGCCATATTTTCCAAATAGCACCTCTTTTCCATCTATAAGCAGCCGCTTAAGTTCATAAATTGTCCTCACACCCCAAAGTCTTTTCATTATATACGACGGCCTTCCATAAAATTGCCTCACTGCATTTTTTTTCAGCGCAAGGATTTCAGCGCTTATCAGCGCTTCATTCCCCATTACCGTGTATGTGCCTGACTGATCCATCCGGATATTTCCCTCTGCTATCCAGCCGGAATTGATGGCATGTTGCCGTATCTGTGTCCCTGCCCGCGGTATAAGGGTGTTAAATGACACAAAATCGGAATCAAGCCTGACGGCAAACTCAATAGTTTTCACAATATCCTCTCTATCTTCTCCCGGCAACCCAAGGATATATGTTGCCAGAGTTCTTACGCCATACTTTTTACACAATCTGAATGTCTCTTCTACCTCTCTCAATGTATATCCTTTGCCCATGTTTTTGAGCGTATCTTCATTGGTTGTTTCAACACCGAAAAGAATAGTGTGGCAGCCCGACTTTTTCATTATTTTAAGAAGTTCTTCCTTGATAACATCCACCCTTGACCAGCATACCCATCCAAAATTCAAATCCTCTTTTATCATGCCTTCGCACAACTCTTGCGCCCGAATCCTTCTTATGCCAAATGTCTGGTCATTGAAATATACCTCTCTGCACCCAACTGTTTTAAGATAACGAAGTTCTGACATCACATTCTCAACAGGCCTGCACTTGAATCCCAAGGTTGCAATGACGCAAAAGGAGCATTTATACGGACAGCCATAATCAGTCAAAACTGTGGCAAACGGCCTGCGCCTCACAAATGGATAATTGTAGTTACCCATGAACAATTCATGCCGCGGCAAAGGTATTGAGTATTCTTTTTCTACCGTGCGCGGAGAGGTTTTTTTTATAATTTCGTTTCCTCTTCTGTATAGCATATTTTTTATTTTGCCTTCCTCACCGCTCAGATATGCTATTGCATCCGTATTGGTAAAATCCAAAAGTATAGCGTCAAGCAAGGGATGATTTTTTAACATCGTCTCGCCATCCTCTAAAAAAAGATCCCCTGTTACAATTATTGTGCTGCCGTATCTTTGTTTAATGTTTTCAAGGAAAGGGGCATCTTCCTCCCATGAAACAGCGCCTGCAAGTGCAATAACGGCATCCGGTTTTATTGCTTCTATTTCAGCCAGACATGCCCCTTGATCCATGCCTCGCACCATTGCATCCAGAACCGCAACATCGTATTTTTCTGCAATT
>CAZVZI010000382.1:0-472 GCA_964631455.1 uncultured Thermodesulfobacteriota bacterium
CAGTACGCTGAGGCGATGCTGGGGAAAAAGCTCGTAACACATCAGACTGGTCCTGCAGGCAAAGAGGTTAAGAAAGTTCTTATTGAGGAGGGGTGCCAGATAGCGAGAGAACTTTATCTCGGAATGGTGGTAGACAGGGCAAAACAACGTGTTGTTGTTATGGCCTCTCAGGAAGGCGGCGTTGAGATAGAAGAAGTTGCAGCAAAAAGCCCAGAAAAAATTCTAAAAGAGTATGTTGATCCTGCAGTTGGTTTGGTGCCATTTCAGGCGAGAAAGCTTGCCTTTGCTCTCGGTATTGATAAGACACTTGTAAACAAGGCTGTGAAATTCATGACAGGGCTTTATCAGGCATTTGTTGATACAGATGCGGCAATGGCAGAGATAAATCCCCTTGTTATTACAAAGGATGGAAACATTATCGCCCTTGATGCAAAGATTGGTTTTGACGACAATGGCCTTTTCAGACATAAGG
>CAZVZI010000382.1:482-1971 GCA_964631455.1 uncultured Thermodesulfobacteriota bacterium
ATATACACGAGATGAGGGACCTGGATGAGGAAGACCCAAAAGAAGTAGAGGCTTCTCGCTATAGCCTTAATTATGTTGTCCTTGATGGCAATATAGGCTGTATGGTAAATGGCGCAGGCCTTGCCATGTCAACTATGGATATTATAAAACTCTACGGCGGCATGCCTGCAAACTTTCTGGATGTTGGCGGAGGCGCAAATAAGGAGCAGGTTACTGCTGCTTTTAAGATTTTGATGTCAGACCCGAATGTGAAGGCAGTATTAATCAATATCTTTGGTGGTATCATGCGGTGCGATATTATTGCAGAAGGCGTTATTGCAGCAGCGAAAGAGGTCGGTATTAAAGTTCCATTGGTTGTAAGGCTTCAAGGGACGAATGTGGATTTAGGAAGAAAGATTTTATCTGAATCAGGACTGAATATTATTGCAGCGGAAAAAATGAGCGATGCCGCGGAGAAGGTAGTAAAGGCAGCAAAGAAACCGTGATTCGTGACCGTGAACCGTGTCCGTAAATGCAAAAATCTTTTACGGTCACGGATAACGGACACGGACAACGGTAATATGGAGGTTTCATGAGTATCCTTGTTAATAAAAATACAAAGGTCATCTGCCAGGGGATTACCGGCGAGCAGGGGACATTCCATACAAGGCAGATGGTGCAATATGGAACTAAAATGGTCGGAGGTGTGACGCCCGGCAAGGGAGGCTCCAAAGTAGACGCTATTCCGGTTTTTGATACCGTAGATGAGGCTGTAAAAAAGACAAAGGCAAATGCCTCAGTTATTTATGTGCCTGCTGCATTTGCTGCAGATGCAATCATGGAGGCAGTGGATGGAGGCATAGAGCTTGTTGTGTGTATTACAGAAGGGATACCGGTCCTTGATATGGTAAAGGTTAAGAGATTTATGGAGGGAAAGAAGGCAAGGCTTGTTGGCCCAAATTGTCCTGGGGTGATAACACCGGGAGAATGCAAGATTGGCATCATGCCTGGTCATATCCATAAAAAAGGGAGAATAGGCGTTGTGTCAAGAAGCGGAACCCTCACGTATGAGGCAGTTGATCAATTGACACGAATCGGTTTAGGTCAGTCAACATGCGTTGGTATAGGTGGAGACCCTGTGAATGGGACAAATTTTGTTGATGTGCTTGAACTCTTTGAAAAGGATAAAAATACAGACGCAATGATTATGATAGGTGAAATTGGAGGCACTGCTGAGGAGGATGCAGCTGAGTTCGTAAGAAAACATGTAACAAAGCCCGTGGTAGGCTATATTGCAGGCGTTACAGCGCCTAAAGGCAAGCGAATGGGGCATGCGGGCGCAATAATATCGGGAGGCAAGGGTACAGCAGAGGAAAAGTTTGAGGCAATGAAAAGGGCAGGAATAAAGATTACTAAAAATCCTGCGGATATTGGCGTTACATTGATGGAGTTGTTAAAGAAGGGGAAAAAGAAGTCGCCTGTAAAGAAAAAAACCAGAAGAAGGTAATTA
>CAZVZI010000383.1:0-1961 GCA_964631455.1 uncultured Thermodesulfobacteriota bacterium
AACTGGGAGAATCACCCTCTTATTGAATTTACACATAAGGATTGACATTGCCTACCCCAACAACTGAATAATTGACTATGTTGGAGGCATATGCTATTTTGCTTTATATGTAGGCCTAATATGTTTGGAGGAAAATAAAGATGCGTGATTTAAAAAAATGGAGCATCTCTCTGGTTTTTTTATCAATAACCCTCGTCTCCTGCACAGCAGATAGAGAAAGGATTGCACAGAAAGGGATGCCGTCTTCAGCCGCCGCCTCGCAGACCGGCAATAGCTACTTTCACTTTTCACTCGCTCAGTTGCTTGCAAGGCAGGGAGATGTGGATGGCGCCATTGAAGAATACAAAAAGGCTATAGAGCTTGACCCTAAATCACCGGCGCTTTACATAGATATAGCCACCCTATATATAAAAAAGGGCGATAATAATAAGGCGCTGGAGAATCTGGAAACTGCCGTAAAAATTGACAAGGATTATGCCCCAACCTATCTGCTCCTTGGAAATGTTTATACCGCCCTTAAACGGGATGATAAGGCCATTGAGGCCTACAAAACAGCCATCTCTATGGAGCCAGAAAATTCCAAGGCACATGTGTATCTTGGCATGTTGTATGCGGAACGCAAGGATTATGACCGCGCCATAGAAACATTCAAAAAACTTATTGAAATAAACCACGACTCAATTATGGGCTATTATTATCTGGCCAGGATTGAGGTTGACAGAGGCCGTTATGCAGAGGCGGAGGGCTATTACCTTAAGGCGCTGGAAATCAACCCTTCTATAGATATGGTTCTTGTAGAGCTTGGAATGGCGTATGAATTTCAGAAAAAGATAGATAAGGCCATAGAGTACTATCAAAAGGCCCTTAAGTTTCAACCCCACAATACAAACTTAAGAAACAGGGTTGGCCAACTTTTGATTCAGCAGAACAAACTTGATGAAGCCATTACGGAATTCAAGCAGTTGGAGACATCCGGCAATGCAAGGCTGGACGCAATGACCAAAATAGGTCTGATATATTTTGAGCAAAAAAAATATGAGGAGGCAATTATACAATTCAGCCTGGCCGTGGCCATTGATCCAAAGGCTCATAAGGTCAGATATTATCTGGCCACCGCATATGAAGAAAAGGGGGAAACGGATAAGGCGCTGGAGGAATTTAAAAAAATCCCGTCTGATGCCGATGTCTTTGTGGACGCAAAGATACATCTTGCCTTTATGTATCAGAGGCAGGGGCGCATAGACGACGCTGTGAAGGCCATAAAAGAGGCGATGTATACAAAGGGCGCAGATGCCGAGCTATACAAGCTGCTTGCCTCTGTTTATAAGGAGGCCAACCGTCTTGATGACGCCATAAAGGTAATCCTGAAGGCGCTTGAACTTGAGCCTAACAATGCGGAGCTGCATTTTACAATCGGTGCGCTGTATGACGATGCGGGACAAAAAGAAAAATCCATTGCAGAGATGAAGACTGCCGTAAAAATAAATCCGGAGCACGCAAATGCCTTAAATTACCTCGGCTATACATATGCTGAACTTGGGACAAACCTGAAAGAGGCTCTGGATTTGATAAAAAGGGCGCTTGCCATAAAGCCTGAGAGCGGCCAGATTATAGACAGCCTTGGCTGGGTTTATTATAAGATGGGCGAGATAGACAAGGCTGTTGTAGAGCTTGAACGCGCCATAAAATATATACCTGATGACCCGGTGGTGCTTGAGCATCTGGGCGACGCATATTTTAAAAAAGGGTTAAAGGATAAGGCCCTTGATTTTTATGAAAAGGCATTGAAGATCGATCCGAAAAACACCAAACTCAAAGAAAAAACAGAGGAGCTTAAAAAGGGGCTTAAAAACAGCCCATCAAAAAAGTGAATAGAAATTTTGCTATTACACGGCCCATCCTTTGGATGGGCGCTCCGCTGCTGCCCATTGCCTGCTGCCTATTTTTTACAGGATGTGCTT
>CAZVZI010000384.1:0-1941 GCA_964631455.1 uncultured Thermodesulfobacteriota bacterium
CTGTCATCCCCGAATGCTTCTATCCCCGATAAAGACATTCGGGGACGGATATGGTTTTTGCTTAAATAACACCAGATTCCCGCTCAAAAGCGCTGCGGGAATGACAAAAAAATTTAGATGTAAATCCCTATGAAACTTGCGGACAAGAAAGAACTCCTCCAAAAGTATCTGCACGAAAAGGGCCTCAAGTCCACCACCCAGAGAGACGACATCATAGATGTTTTCTTCAAGACCAATACCCATATAAATCTGGAAGAGCTTCTTAAGAGGGTCAGGCGCAAAAACCCCAAGGTTGGTTATGCAACAGTCTATAGAACCATGAAACTTTTGGCCGAATGCGGCCTTGCGCTTGAAAGGCAGTTTGGCGACGGCCAGACAAGGTATGAGCACATCCCTGATGACAGCCACCATGACCACTGCATATGCGTTAGGTGCGGCAAGATTATGGAATTTGAGAATCAGAGCATAGAGCGCCTGCAAAAGGAAATAGCCGACAAGTTGAATTTCACCGTTACCAACCATAAATTGGAACTCTACGGTTATTGTTCAAAATGCGGTAGTTAACCCCCGTGCCTGCATATGCGTTTCGTGGGTAAAAATCTCTTAGTTTTGAAAATAATTTTTATTATCATAATTAAAACAGGCGATGGGTGATAGGTGATAGGGAAAATACTATAGCCTATGGCCCATTGCCGATAGCCCGTATTTTTATATGCACGAACACCACAAAACAAAGATTGATAAGGATGCCAAGAGGCTTATCCTTGTAGGCAATCCAAATGTCGGGAAAAGCGTCATATTCGGAGTGCTGACAGGGAGATATGTAACTGTATCCAATTATCCGGGAACAACGGTTGAGGTAAGCAAAGGGCTCACCTCTGTCGGCGGTATCCGGTATGCCGTTATAGACACCCCCGGCGTGAACAGCATTGTGCCCATGTCCGAAGATGAGAGGGTTACAAGGGATATACTGCTAAATGAAAAGGCCGACAGCATAATACAGGTGGCCGACACAAAAAACTTAAGAAGGTCGCTTCTCATATCCATACAACTGGCGGAACTTGGGCTTCCATTCGCTCTTGCGCTTAACATGATAGACGAGGCAAGGGGCAGGGGATGGAATGTAGACACTGCAAAATTATCAGGGCTTCTGGGTATTGATGTAATCCCAACCATTGCAACCCAGAGGTGGGGCATAGATAATCTGGTTAAGACGGTTTCGTCTCAAAGGTCGTCTCATTTTAAAATCTCTTATGGCGCGGATATAGAAGATGCGCTGCATGCCATTGAAAAACTTCTGCCAGATGCATTTGTGTCAAAAAGGGCTATCGCCCTCATGCTCCTTTCAGGAGATGAAACCCTTAACAAATGGCTGCACAAAAATGTTTCAGAGGAGGGTATTAAGAAGATAGATGATATTCGCTACAATATTCAATCAGGATATACAGAGCCGCTCGGCTATATGCTGAATATCGAAAGGCTTAAGACAGTTGACAGGATTGTGGCGGATGTTGTCACAATAGAGTCTGCAAGCGGCGGGCGTATTGCCCGCTTTATGGGAAAGTGGTCAATGCATCCTGTTGCCGGCATCCCTATCCTCTTTGCCGTTTTATATTTAATGTATGCCTTTGTTGGGCAGTTTGGGGCCGGAACAAGCGTTGATTTTCTGGAAGAGGTTGTATTCGGAGAGTATCTCAATCCGTGGGCAACCCGGGTTGTAAAAACCATAATACCCATAGAGATTATGCAGGAGCTGATAGTCGGGCAATACGGACTTGTAACAATGGCGCTTACGTATGCCATTGCAATCATCCTTCCTATTGTCGGGTATTTTTTTATATTCTTCGGCCTGCTTGAAGATTCCGGATACCTTCCCAGGCTTGCGGTCATGGTGGACAAGATTTTCAAGATAATCGGCTTAAACGGCAAGGCAGTCCTGCC
>CAZVZI010000385.1:0-1933 GCA_964631455.1 uncultured Thermodesulfobacteriota bacterium
GCCCTTGCGACAAGGGGAAAATCCAGAAGCCTTTTGTTTTTAGGCCTTGGAGGCTGGTTCATTATCCCTTTTTCAGGCGGCTCCACGCCGAGGCCGAGGGCGGGCACAACATCCGTGCCCAAATCAACAGCCAGTATCTGCATAACGGTCAGGGGCAAAGGTATCTTAAAAAGCACAAATGCAATGAATGGAATAATCTCAGGGATATTGCTTGCAAAAATATAGGTTACAAACTTTTTTATATTTGCATAGACCGCCCTCCCCTCCCGTATAGCCTCTACAATGGTCGCGAAATTATCGTCTGTGAGGACTATCTCTGCTGATTCCTTTGCAACATCGCTTCCCCTCTGGCCCATGGCAATGCCTATATCAGCCTTTTTTAATGCCGGCGCATCATTTACGCCGTCACCGGTAACAGCCACAATCTCGCCGAGTTCCTGAAGCACAGAAACAACCCTGAGCTTGTCTTTCGGCGCAACCCTTGCAAATATTGTTTCGCCTTTTTTAAGGAGCTCTTTTAATTCCCTATGCGAAAGTTTTGAAAGCTCCATGCCCGTCACAATCTTCGGGCTACCGCCGCCTATGCCAACCTCCTTTGCAATGGCCTGCGCTGTCAAGCCGTAGTCGCCTGTCATTACGATTACCCTGATGCCGGCAGTGTGACACTCCTCAATCGCCTTTTTCACTTCCGGCCTCGGCGGGTCAAACATTGCCGCAAGGCCGATGAATATTAAATCCTTCTCCACTTTTTCAACTTTATGTTCCATGCCTTCATTTATTTCTCTATACGTAATGGCCAAAACCCTTAAACCATCCCCTGCCATTAAATCGTTCTGCTTAAAAATCTCATCCCTTTCCTGTTCTGTAAGTTCAACAATCTTTCCAGCCTTTTTTATCTTTGTGCAGAGGCTTAAAGTTTCTCTTGGCGCGCCTTTTGTAAAAGATACATAGGAGGTAGGGGGTGTCACTTCCCATTTATGTATCGTTGTCATCCTCTTTCTTATTCTTTCAAACGCAAGGTGGGCGATTCTCGGATTTTGTTTTTTCAGCTCCTCCAAACGCAGCCCGGCCTTTTCAGCGGCAACAACCAACGCGCCCTCTGTAGGGTCTCCTGAAATTGACCAACCCCCCCCGCTCCCCCCCTTTAGTAAGGGGGGGGAGGAAAGGGGGGGTTGTAAAGGGGCGATAAGATGCGCATTATTGCAAAGGCTCGCTGCCTTCAGAAGCTCATTTATTCCTTCATTTTCCAAATCGCCATGTGAAAGCGCATTGCCCTTGCCAGTTAATATAAAGTATATAAAATCCCCTATTGGCTCATATCCATTTCCTGTAATCGCAATATTCCTGCCATTGACCCACAATCTGGTTACACACATCTGATTTGTAGTAAGCGTCCCTGTTTTGTCCGTGCAGATGACATTCACAGAGCCGAGGGTTTCCACCGCAGAGAGCTTTTTTACAATGGCATTTTTTCTTGCCATTCTCTGAACGCTCATTGCAAGGGAAAGGCTTACGGTTGGAAGCAGTCCCTCAGGCACATTCGCAACAATGATGCCTATGGCAAATATAAAACTCTCCAAATATGTAAGCCCCGCTATCTTATAGCCGAGAAGGAAAAATACAAGGCCGAGGCTCACTGCAATCCATGTTACTATCTTTGTTACCCGCGCCATCTCTTTTTGCAAAGGGCTCTTCTCAGGTTTTATGGCCTGGGTAAGATACGCAACCTTGCCGATTTCCGTATCCATGCCCGTTGCCGTCACCACAGCCTTACCCATGCCGGAAAGCACGCCGGTTCCTGCAAATATAAGATTGGGCATCTCTGCCCAGATAAAGTTTTTTCCATTCTCCAAAGATTCTGCCACCTTATATACAGGCCTTGACTCGCCTGTCAGCGGACTGTTGTCAACCCTTATATCATCTGCCTGTATGA
>CAZVZI010000386.1:0-1926 GCA_964631455.1 uncultured Thermodesulfobacteriota bacterium
ACTGCGGAAGCAGTTGTTTTAATACATCAGCCCCTGCGATAATCTGCCTGAATGGAAGAGATGGTTGCCGGTTATAAGCTGGAGCGGATATTCCGCATCTTCTCTTGCCTCTGGCTTCTGATAACTGATCACTGGTAACTGATAACTGATAACTGCCCCATGCCCCTTTACCAACACCCCTGTATTGTTTAAACCGTCAAAGGATATATCTCTATAACCAGGCACTTCCCTTCTTATTTCTTCAAATACCTCTCCTGCGGATTTATACTCAAATCCGCCAATGCTGCACAGTATGCTCAAATCCTCCCTCGCGCCTTTGAAGGGTTGGACCGCCTTTCTAAGTCTCTGAACCCTGCCTTCATGGTTTGTAAATGTCCCTTCTTTCTCCGCAAAGCTTGTGCCGGGCAGCACAACATCCGCCATCTTTGCTGTCTCAGTCAAAAATATATCCTGAACCACGATAAACCCTGCCTTTGACAGGGCCTCCTTTGCAAACTTTGCATCTGGATACATTGAAACCACATCTTCGCCAAGTATATAAATCGCTTCCATCTCCCCTTTTGCTGACGCCTCTAATATTTCTCCGCAATCCATGCCCTCCCTTTTTCCCTCCCCACCTGCGGGGGAGGGGAGGGTGGGGGGAATTCTTTTATAACCCGGTGAAAATGATGGATGCACACCCATATCCCATGCGCCCCGCTGGTTGCACCTGTCAAGCAAAGGCATAATCTTTATATTTTTGCCGGCATCTCTGACAATTTTTGCCAAACCCGCAATATTTAACAATGAACCGCTACCGTTTTCAAATCTCAAGACATCCGTTCCAACAAACACAGAAACAGTTAAAGCCTTTTTAATCCTCTCGCCGACCGCAGCAATGTCCGGCTCCGGCACTAATGAACCATCAACTTTTACAGGCTTTCCTTCTATAGCGGCAGCAATGCCTGAAATAACAACGTCCTCGCTGCCGGGCCTGTATTTGAGTGAAATGGCTGCGGAACTATCCAGCTTTATCCTTCTTGGGTAGGCCAGTATAAGTGTTTTCCGTTTGTCCGCAGCAGCAGTCCTGATTAAATAATCTGTTATTGGATTTTCGTCCGATAAGGAAGATCCGATAATGAATATCAAATCCGCCTTCATTGCATCGGATATTGAAGCTCCTTCATCCGCGATGCCGCATACATTAATCATTGCAGCCGTTACCGTCTTATCCATCCACCGGCTGCCTGAATCTATGTTGTTAGTCTTGAATACCTTTCTCATGAGCTTCTGGAAAAGATAAAGCTCCTCGTTGGCAAACCTTGCGGATGCAATACCGGCAATCTTTTTGGCATCAGCCTTTCCAAACCTGTCTTTTACTCTGCCGATGGCCTCATCCCATGAAACAGATTGAAGAACCCCATTTTTCTTAACCATAGGAGATTTCAACCTCTTTTCACTCTGGATAAAGTGATAGCCGAATCTCCCTCTGGCGCATAGCGTCTCTTTGTTAATGCCTGTTTCAATCTTGCTCCTGACCCTTAAAACCTCGCCGTTTCTTGCGCCGATTGTAATTTGGCAGCCTGTGGCGCAATATGGACAGACAGTATCTGTTTCTTTTAAATCCCACGGCCTTGATTTATATCTGTACGGCAAGCTCATGAACGAACCGACAGGACAGACCTCTATGCAGTTGCCGCAGTGGTCGCAGTCAAGGGTTGTGTTCCAGAAACCGGTTTCCTGCGTCTTTGCGCCCCTGCCAATCCCGCCGAGGGCTGTTGCGCCGACAACCTCATCGCATATCCTTACACACCTTTCGCAGTGAATGCAGCGATTGTGGTTTTTTACAATAATAGGGCTTAATATCTCATCTTTATCATTAAAACGCCTCTTCCATTCACTGAATTGGCTGCGCCTTGGCCCTGATTTAAAAACAAAATCCTGCAA
>CAZVZI010000387.1:0-1908 GCA_964631455.1 uncultured Thermodesulfobacteriota bacterium
ATCCAGCCTCTGGATGCCCGATTAAAGTCCTCGGGCATGACGGATAAAGGATAACTGTCTGTAAATACTATTTTGAGACTGTTAATAAGTGAGTTATAGCTGTCATTCCCATGAAAATGGGAATCCGGAAACTTGGCAATACGCAGTATCAAAATGGAAGTATAGGACATGCATCTTTCAATGGTTTGCAGGGAGGGTTTCTGTAATGTCATCCTTAAGAAGATGAAAAGGTGGCTGAATGTCTTTAAATAAATCTAAATTTCGAAAGCTCATTGAATTAGGCAAAAAAAAGGGATTTCTCACCTACGATGAGATTCACGATGCACTTCCTCGTGAGGATTGTTCCGCTGATGAGGTGGACGGCCTTCTTGAGATGTTAGGAGAGATGAAAATAGATGTGGTGGAAAGCGATGAAAAGGCGCGAGCAACTGAAAAACCTCCAGAAGAAAAAATCATCACACCTTATAAAAAGGGCGATGTTATTGGCACAAAGTATGAGGTTTACGATGTGCTTGGGATGGGCGGGTTTGGCATTGTTTACCTTGTTTATGTCCATGAAACAGAATCTGTTTACGCTTTAAAGACATTCAGGGATGAATATCTTGAAGACAGAGTGGCGCAGGAACGGTTTAAAAAAGAGGCTAATATTTGGATAGACTTGGAAAGGCATCCGTATCTCGTAAGGGCTCGTTTAATTGACGAAATATCAGGCAGGCTTTTTATTGCGTTGGAATACATTGCGCCAAATGAAAACGGTCTTAACTCCCTTGAAGGCTACCTGAGATATAAGCCGCCAAACCTTGAGCAAAGCCTTCGCTGGGCTATTCAGTTCTGCTATGGCATGGAATAGGCATATTCAAAAGGCATCCGAGCTCACAGGGACATAAAACCTGCAAATATCCTGATTGACCAGAATAAAACTGTAAAGATAACGGATTTTGGTTTGGCAGGTGTTATAGGCAATGCAAGGATTTCAGGAATAAAGATGGACATCCGTAATAACACAGTCGGATTTTCGTGCCAGACAGTTGAGGGGAGAGGTTTCGGCACTCCAACCCACATGCCGCATGAGCAGTTTACAAATGCCGCCTCATGCGATGAAAGAAGCGATATCTACAGCTTTGGCATAGTCCTATATCAAATGGCAACAGGCGGCGCCCTTCCATTCCTTCCCAATCTTCCAAGAAACAACTCTGATGATGAGCATATACGGTTCTGGCACGAGATGCATAGACTGCATAGCCTTTCTCCTGTTCCAAAATTGAATTCCCCACTTTTTCCCATTATCCAGAGATGCCTTGAAAAAGAACCAAAGAGGAGATTTCAGTCTTTTGCAGAACTCCGCTCTGAGTTTGAGCCTCTGCTTAAAAGACTTACAGGAGAGATTATTAAGGCGCCGGAACAGGGGAAAACAGAGGATTGGGAATGGATTAACAAAGGGGTTTCCTTGCGTAACCTTGGCAAGTATCAAGAGGCAATAGTTTGTTACGACAGAGCAATTGCAATAAACCCAAGACAGGCAGAGGCATGGAATAATAAAGGGGCTGTATTAGGAGGTTACCTTGGTAAGCATCAAGAGGCACTAATCTGCTATAATAAGGCACTTAAGATAAACCCAAAGTATGTAGAGGCATGGGCTGGCATGGGGGGTGTCTTAGGTTGCCTCGGTAAACCTCAAGAAGCAATAGATTGTTATGACAGGGCAATTAAGATAGATCCAATGTCTATAGAGGCATGGAACAACAAAGGAGTTGCCCTGCTTATGCTTGGCAAGTATCAGGAAGCGATAGTCTGTTCTGACAGGGCGCTTGAGATAGATCCAAGGTCTGCAAAGGCATGGGGTACAAAGGGGTTTATCTTATCTAAACTTGGTAAGCATCAAGAAGCAATAGACTGTTATGACAAGGC
>CAZVZI010000388.1:0-1907 GCA_964631455.1 uncultured Thermodesulfobacteriota bacterium
GTATATCCTTTGAAAAATGCCTTATGCCATAATTTGTGCCTATGCCGATTTCGCCGACATATCGCGCGCCTTTATCCGTATCAAGCATTGCAATGAGGAATTTTTCATTTTTTTCCGCTGACGCCTCAATAACCTTGCCATTTTTAAATTTCAAGCGGATGCCCAGAACCTCTTTGCCCTGATATATGGCAGGCAAGTCGTAATAGATTTCACCTTCAGCGGAGTTTTCTACCGGAGACAGAAACACCTCTCCGTCAGGCATATTCCTTTCGCCAAAACATGGGATTGCCTTTCTCCCTTTTATGCTGAGGCACAAATCCGTATCCTTGCCGGCTATCCTTACAACCTTGCCCTTATCTAAAACCTTTTTTAGCCGCATCTCCTCTTTTTTCACCTTTTCCCAGTTTATGTTGGTTGCGGTGTAGAGGAAATCTTCATATTCGTCCAGAGACATATCGGTTTCCTGGGCAAGGGCATTTGTCGGGAAGTTGCAGATTACCCAGCGTTTATTGTTGACAATCTCCTCCTGTATGGGCATCAAAATCTTGCTGCGCTGACTGATTGCCTGTGAGTCAACATTGGAAAGGGCTTTTTTATTTACCGCAGCCTTTATATTCACAACACAGTCAACATTTTTCGCCTCAAAGAATTTTGCCTTGGGAAAATCCAGAAGCTGTTCTTTTGAAGCCATGCTGTAAAAGATATTTGCCGTTTCCTCAAATGCAATATTTACTGTTGGATGGCCGCCGGCCTTGAGAACTTTTTTATAAACCTCAAGCACAAGCGGCTTTGCAAGCTCCGAAGATGCGCCTATCAAAACCCGCTCCCCTTTCTTTACCTTCATGGAATGGTTGACAAGAATATCGGCGAGCTTCTCTACACGCGGGTCAGACATGAAAACCTCCTTTGAGTTTTTTTGTTTTTTTATATACTTGTCCCCGAGTGTCTCTATCGGGGATTTGCGCCCTGATAAGCGTTTCTTTGTCCCATGATTCTATGAATGGTGTCAACCATTACAAATTTATTCACGCTCCAGTCCGGGGCGACCAGAAATCTTCTTGCTGTGTCGCCGCAGATTCTATGTATTAGGACATCCTCTGGAATTTCCTGTAAAAAATCTATGGCCAGATTCGCATATTCCTCAAGCCCCAAAGGTTTGACTTCCTGCCTCTTATACATTTCTTCAAGTTTTGTGCCTTTGTGTATATGAAGGTGGTGGAGTTTTATGCCCCATATTCCGAGATTAGCTAAAAATCTCGCGGTTGCAAGCATATCCTCTCTGTTTTCGCCGGGAAGGCCGAGGATTACATGGCTGCATACAGGTATTTTTCTTTGTTTTGCCCTTTTAACAGCATCGGTAAAATCTTCAACAGTGTGGCGCCTGTTGATGAGTTTCAGTGTTCTATTATGCGATGACTGAAGACCCAATTCAAGCCAGAGGAATTTTTCCTCAGCCAGTTTTGCCAACAAATCTAAAACTTCGTCATCCGCACAGTCCGGCCTTGTCGAAACAGCCATGCCCACAACATCAGGGTGGTCTAATCCTTGCCGATAAAATCTTTCCAATGCCGCAACAGGCGCATAAGTGTTTGTGTTTATATGAAAATAAGAAATAAATTTTTCTGAGTGAGGATGCCTTTTTTTTATATATTCAATGCCTTGATAAAGCTGCTCCCTTATCCCCATGCCGCTGCTGTAATTCAAAGGCATCATCGGTAGAGAGTTGCAGTAAATGCACCCGCCTGCGCCTTTTGCGCCGTCTTTGTTGGGGCAGGTGAGGCCGGCATTCAGAGAAACCTTGAAGACCTTGCGGGCAAATTTATTCTTTAAAAAATCAGAGAGGGAATTATATGGTTTAGTCATATTGGCTTGCTTTAAAAAAGCGGAAGCCGGGAGAGGCGATATGT
>CAZVZI010000389.1:0-1896 GCA_964631455.1 uncultured Thermodesulfobacteriota bacterium
GATATTTTTCATTGCCTTCGCCTTTTACTCTTTTTAACCACAACACAATATCGGCAGAGGCGGCAAGTTCTCCGGCGCCTTTGAGCCCGATGACTTCATTGTTGGAGCGCATTGCCTCGTTGTTGACCTGCGAGGCAATGAGCATGGTAACTTCCAGTTCCTTTGCCATATGTTGTAACTTTACAATTCCGTCGCTGATCCTTTCGTAGAGGGTTCCTGCGCCGGAAAGATTTTGGATGAAGTCCACGCAGACTACATCCGCGCCGCCTTGAAGTTTATGCTTCTTGATTTTGAGGCGCATCGCGTCAACATTATAAACATCATCGTAGACAAACAAACTCCATTTGCGCAGGGTTTCTTCTGCATCTGATAATTTTTTCTGTATGTGCGGGTCTTCTATATCGCCGGTCATAAGCTGTGTCTGTCCGCAGTATGCGAGGTTCGCAAGAAGTTTTATCATTTTATCCTCGCAGGCATCCTCAAGCGAGAACACAATGGTCTTTGCGCCTTCCGCGCATACATCGGCAATCATCTGCGCAAGAAGGGTTGATTTGCCCACGCTGGTGTATCCGCCGATAATCCAAAGATGACCGGGAACATATCGCGGGATAACTGCGCTGAATTTATCGTCGGTAGAAATAAATTTCCGTATGCCAGATTTTTCCTCTTGCCAACGCGTTCGTATGGATTCCAAGATTGACGCCACATCAGGCAGCCGCTTTGTTTGTAATGGCTGCGCCATGTCTATAATTGCTTTTTCCATACCGCTGAAAAAGGCAGGGAGGTCATCGGCATTGCCGTTTTCAATCTCTCCCTGAATGCCCGCTGACCAATACTGAATGCGGCGTTGAATGGCTTTCTTTTTTACAAGTCGCGCATAGTAGGCTATGTTCGCGGCAGTGGGCGTTGAATCAACCACTGCCACAATATAACTTATGCCGCCGCATGCTTCAAGGGCTCCGCCACTCTTAAGATATTCCGGCAGAGATACGAGGTTGAGTTCATCGTTGCGGTAGATGTCCAGACAGGCGCTGAAAATCGTCTTGTGCGCAGAACGGTAAAAATCTTCGGGCTGCACGATGTCAGATATTTTCAGGATGCTGTCCGGCTCTATCATCACAGCGCCGATGATGTGCTGCTCCGCCTCCATGCTGTGCGGCGGTATTTTTTCTTGCGCGCTCATACGATTTTTAAAATCCTCCCGGCTGCGTCGTAGGACGGCTCAATGCTGCAATATCTCATCAGGCAGGAAATAGACGGAAAAAAATCTTCCCTGTTGATAATTGATTCTATTGCGCCGAGCCATGTGCCATCATCAACCTCTCTCAGCTTTGCAAAATAGATTTCAAGGGTGTTTTGGCTCAGCGATTGATGTCTGAACGCCGCCTCCAGTTTTTTGATGCCCTTTGAGAAAACTGAATCTTGCATCGTCATTAGCCTCCTTTCTGGTTTTTTTCTGCGTTTGGGATTCTATGACTTTTTTCAGGTAGTTGATGTTGTCAACCCCCTTAGCAATCACCTCAAGCAGCGCTTCTTTGAATAGTACTTCATCGCCTGTTGCTGTTAAGACGGCACTTAACTGGCATAGTAAAGACAGGCATCTTGATTCGCTTATGGCGCCTGTCTTGTTTCGACTTGCCGCAATCGCAATAAAGTTTTCTGTAAGGTTTTTAAGGACGCCGAATTTTTGGAGTTCAGCGGTTATCTGTATTTGATAATCAATCTTTGGTTTAATCCTTTTACTTTTTGATGAAGAATTTAAGGTTTGTGCGTCTGAAAATTTATTTTCAGACAAAAGGTCTTTAGTATTATGATTCTCTTTAAATGATTCTCTTACTATGGAAGTGTCATTTATGACACCTCGTGAAGTGTCATTTATGACACCTCGTGAAGTGT
>CAZVZI010000390.1:0-1895 GCA_964631455.1 uncultured Thermodesulfobacteriota bacterium
CAGATAGAAAAGCTACTAATAAATATTTTGGAGGCGCCGGCAATGAATAAATTAAAATATCTTGACGATGAAGAAAAAAAACTTATGCAGTCGTTAGAAAAGGGCGAATGGGCTTCTGACTTTAATAAGTCGATAAAGAAAGAATACCAGGAATCTGCCAAGCACAGTTTGGGCAAAGGAAAACGAATCAATATCCGGATGACCGAAAGGGATTTAAAAAAGATTCAAGTGAAGGCATTGCAAGAGGGTTTGCCTTACCAATCACTCATTTCCATGCTCATTCACAAGTTCAACGAAGGAGAACTTTCCTTCAGTAAAAAGAGACTTGCCTAATGAGATTGTCAACAGCCTCGAAAGGCTTGGACAGATAGGTATGTTGCACAGTATTCTTTCCCCTGCCAAAGTTAACCTCTTTTTAAAAGTTCTAAGAAAAAGAGCTGATGGATACCATGACATCTTTTCTCTGATGCAGCCTATTTCACTCTATGACGAAATTGTTGTAGAAATGGAAGATGGAAACAGCATTTTTGTTTCGTGTGATAATACAAATGTCCCCTGCGACCGGACTAATCTTGCATACAGGGCGGCAGAGGAATTTTTTAAAGCCACAGAAATAAGCAGAAAACTCTCCATCAAAATAAAAAAGAATATTCCTGTTGCCGCAGGTCTTGGCGGAGGGAGCAGCAATGCGGCAGCGGTTTTGAAGGCATTGAATGAAATAACCGCAACCGGCCTGCCTCCTGAAAGATTGATGGAAATGGCAGCTGGCCTTGGGTCTGATGTTCCGTTCTTTATTGCAGGGAAAGCCTGCATTGCAAGCGGCAGGGGTGAGATTCTGGGGCCGGTTGAACTCCCGCTATTTTGGTATATCCTCATCAATCCCGGTTTCCCCGTTTCCACGCAAATGGTGTATCAAAATTTAGACTTGACAAAAAATCAAGAGAATATTAACATTAGCGTTTCAAAAGTTAAGGCCTCTTGCTGCGGGGGCGGGTTGGAAGACACGCAGATACTTCAGGGCATCTTAATCAACGACCTTGAAGATGTGACTATCAGGAAACATCCTGAAATTAAAGAGATAAAGCAATCTTTGATTGATTCCGGCGCAGTCGGGGCATTGATGTCCGGCAGCGGGCCCACGGTGTTCGGTGTTTTTAGGGATGAGGATAAGGCTGGAACGGCATTTGCCAGGATAAAAAAAGACCAACGATTTCAAAACATGGCTGTATTCATGGTGCAAGGAATATAGATTTTTGGGGCGTCGTCAAGCGGTAAGACACAGGATTTTGATTCCTGCATTCGGAGGTTCGAATCCTCCCGCCCCAGCCAGAAAGACAGGGACTATGCTTGATAAACTTAAAATATTTGCAGGAAATTCAAATCTTCCTCTCGCCAAAGACATATGTGAGCATCTCGGTGTGTCGCAGGGCAAGGTGGAGGTAAAAAGTTTCAGCGACGGCGAGATTTGCGTTGAGCTTCAGGAGAGCGTCAGGGGGATGGAGGTGTATGTAATCCAGTCTACCTGCACGCCGGTAAATAAAAATCTGATGGAACTCCTGATTATGCTTGATGCGCTTAAAAGGGCCTCCGCTTATGCCATAACAGCAGTTATTCCTTATTATGGCTATGCAAGGCAGGACAGGAAGGTTGCCCCAAGGACGCCTATTACATCTAAACTTGTTGCAGACCTTATAACTGTTGCAGGGGCAACGAGGGTGTTGTGCATGGATCTGCATGCCGGACAGATACAGGGTTTTTTTGACATCCCTGTTGATAACCTTTATGCCACGCCGGTGTTGTTGGAACATATACAAAAAAACTATAGAGACAATACCGTAATAGTATCGCCTGATGCAGGTGGTGTGGAAAGGGCGCGGGCATTTGCAAAAAGGCTT
>CAZVZI010000391.1:0-308 GCA_964631455.1 uncultured Thermodesulfobacteriota bacterium
GCCGTTGTAGTTTCTGATGGTTCTATCGGAAATATCAGCTTGACCGATTTGCCGAGCCGCCAGACTATTATGGCAATTACAATCAACAATCCTGAGCAGATTATTGATGCGAGAGGCGGCTCAAATTTTCCTGCATAGCCGGCAACTACGGCACTTCCAAAGAAACCTCCCATTACACCACCAAGCACAATTAATCCGTAAATCCGATAAGCTGTGTAAACATCCCCGCTATCGTTAAGAAAGGCGAAAAAGCTGGCGACCATTAGTGTAACAAAGAGGTCTCCGTATAAATAGAAGAGCCAGATGGT
>CAZVZI010000391.1:318-1888 GCA_964631455.1 uncultured Thermodesulfobacteriota bacterium
GTTAAAGGCTCAGTATTGGAAAGCAATAGGGCAAAGAGGGTAAAGCCAAATAAAAAAAATGCGATGATAAAAAGGGCTAATCTCTCTCTTTTAAAATGGGAGGCAATTTTGGCAAAGAATAACGCTGCTATGAGGGCAATGAACATGTTAATCTCCTTTGCCACCAGCTCAAGCTGAGCGGCATTGAGATGAAGTCCCAACACCGTCAGTCCTGCTGCCTGATAGTGTCCGACAAGGAGCGCCTTCTTGATGGGCTTTATAATCCAGTAGGTAGAAATTATAAGGAAGAAGTAACTGAACATCAGCACAGCATGCCAACGTTCATGTTTACGCAGCAGCCATAACTCTTTTATTACATAAGCTGAGAACAACACTGTTAAAGGCAGCCGCAGTGTCCATATCCAGCCCATGAATTGGATGAAGAAGAGATGCCCCATATGTTTAAGAATTGAATATTGAAAATTGACTATTAAGAAGGATTATTTTTTCAATTTTCAATCTCCAATCCTTTACTCCTCGCATGCGATAAAGCGTAATAAATCAGATGAAGTCAATTCTAATGCCTCAGTCTTTAATACATTTGTGAGTGTGTTTATACTGGTCTTAAGCTTGCGCCATTTATAATTCTGCATAACCCACAGCGACAGCCCCCTCTCATCTGTTATTTGCTCCCCAATCTCATGATGCAGGGAACTCTCTTGCAGATAATCAAGCTGCATATTGACTTTTAGGATGGTATCAGGGGTTTTGATATCGAGATACCATATCCGCTGTATACATTTTGACGGATGAATGCCGGCCGGCAATGACTCCGGTGCGCGCTCTGTTTCCACCTCTAATCTAACCCGTGCAGGCTTGTTCAGACTCTGTATATCAAGCATGCCAATCGGTCTTGCCAGTAATTCCTCCATTAAGACCACCGATTTATCGGTAGGCAGGACTTCTGCAGTGGTACTCAAAATCAGAGGTATTGTCTGCCGTTTGGTCATATCCACAGGACTTAACGGCGGGAAGATAAAATATGGGAGCCAGTGGGCTGTATTGAAGGGTGTGGGATCAAATATCAATTTTTTTAGGAGGACATAACGCCATTGATTATACAGTTGCAAAGCCTCCACCTGTTGTTCAAAGGGTTCACCTTTTGAACCCGGATAGCGCTCTTTGGTTAAATCTCTGCCGACAATATTCTCCAACGCAGTAACACGGCTCTGAAACTCATCAGGTCTGAACCAGGCAAAACCGCCCAATGGTTTATCTTTAATAAATAATTTCTCAAAAAAGCCTTGAGACTCTCTTTCCATTGTTATCCCAAAGACATGGCTGATACGATTTTTGAACGCATTAAATAACTGCTTATTCTTTAAGGTCTTTTCTTTTAGAGGGTTGGGACTGCCCAGTTCAGGCGGGTAGAAATATGTATAATTATCGTTTAAAATATTACGCGGAAATGGCAAGACAGGGTCGGCATTGCGTCCAAAGCTCAAATCAAAATCCCATGGGATAACGACCCACTTACCTGTCTTCTTGCTGAAATACAGAAAATAATTTTTATTATAAGTATCGCCATTAC
>CAZVZI010000392.1:0-1877 GCA_964631455.1 uncultured Thermodesulfobacteriota bacterium
AGAAGGCAGTGTATTTGTTGCGCCTACAAACCCCCCTTCAATTCCCCCTTTGAAAAAGGGGGATACAGGGGGATTTGTTGTGTATGCGCCTGTGACAAAGCCTGAGGAAATCGTTTTTGACTACATCATTCCAAGAAATTCTTTTAAGGAGTTTCTTTTTCCGCAGACAGAGACTGTTGCTTCATTCAGTGTGCATAAAGAAGGAATTGATTTAAAGGGCGTTGAGGTAGAGCCAAAAGAAACAATAATATTTGGCGCAAGGCCGTGCGATGCGGCGAGTGTTGCGTCTTTGCGGGCGGTGTTCAACTGGGATTTCAAAGATGAGTTCTATAACAGGAGAGAAGACAAGGCAATTGTTATGAGCGTTGCCTGCACAAAGGCTGATGATTCCTGTTTCTGCACAACAGTTAATTTGACTCCTGACAGCCCGAAAGGAAGCGACATATTATTGAAGGAGACGAAAGAGGGCGATTATATTGTGGAGACTGTCACCGACAAGGGTAAGAAATTTGTGGAAAGATTTGCAAATGTTTTTAGCCCCCAGTCCCCAGTCCCTAGTCCCCAGTCTATTGCCGATGTCCAACCGATTGCAGGCATTGATGTGAAAAAGATTAAAGAATATCTCAAGGATACCAAGCATTATGAAAATCCGCTCTGGGCGGAACTTGCAAGAAAGTGCATCGGCTGCGGCGCATGCACATTTGCATGTCCAACTTGCCACTGCTTTGACATTATGGACGAAGGAAGCGCATTTGAAGGAGAGCGGGTAAAAAACTGGGATGCATGTCAGTTTGAATTCTTCACGCTCCACACAAGCGGGCATAACCCAAGAGACAGGCAGTATAAAAGATGGCGCAACCGGTTTATGTGCAAATTCAATTTCTACCCGAGCAAGTTTTCATCCCGCGGGTGTGTTGGATGCGGAAGGTGTATAAGGGTATGCCCGGTGAGGTTAGATATTACGGAAGTAATGGAGGAGGTATCGAAGATACCGTGATGCGTGTGCGTGATGCGTTATACGTAAGAGATTTTTGTTTTTTCACGCCCACGTATAACGTTCACGTATAACGATATTTATTATGGATAACATCTACTTACCATATCTTGCGACAATAGAAGACATCTACGAAGAGGCGCCGGATGTGAGGACTTTCAGGCTTGTGTTCAAAGACGAGAAGGTGCGGGAGGCTTTTGATTTTAAGACCGGGCAGTTCGGACTCTACTCCGCCTTTGGCGCAGGGGAGTCAACATTTTGCATAGCATCTTCGCCCACGCGCAAGGGTTATATACAATGCACATTCAGAAGAGGCGGCAGGGTTACAGGTGCATTGGCTGACCTCGGCATAGGCGATACAATGGGTTTCAGGGGACCTTATGGAAACTGGTTTCCAATAGATGATTGGAAAGGCAAAAATATCGTATTTATTGCAGGAGGCATAGGTCTTCCGCCTGTCCGCTCTGTTATATGGAACTGCCTTGACAGACGGAAAGATTTCGGGGATATAACAATTGTTTACGGCGCAAAGAGCGTGGCTGATTTGGTGTATAAAAATGAACTGGCGCACTGGGAAGGTATGGACGATGTAAAACTTGTTCAGGCCGTTGACCCAGGCGGAGAGACGCCGGATTGGAAAGGCAAGGTGGGTTTTGTGCCGACTGTGCTTGAACAGGCTGCGCCATCTCCGAACAATGCGATTGCAGTAACATGCGGGCCGCCTATTATGATAAAATTTGTATTAGGGGCGTTGAATAAGCTAGGCTTCTCGGATGAGCAGGTTTATACCACCCTTGAGAACAAAATAAAGTGCGGCGTTGGAAAATGCGGCAGGTGCAATGTGGGAGATATTTATATCTGCAAGGAAGGGCCGGTTTATACG
>CAZVZI010000393.1:0-1877 GCA_964631455.1 uncultured Thermodesulfobacteriota bacterium
ATCCTTTGATTTGCAGTCTATGCAAACCTTTGTAAAAGGCAATGCCACGAGTCTTGCCTCTCCTATGGGTTCGCCGCACTCATCGCAAATCCCATAACTTCCGCTTTTAATCCTCTCAAGGGCATCGTCAGTCTCAGCCAGCTTTTCCCTGTCTCTGTCGCCGAGCATAAGGGTCAGCTCTCTTTCCCGTTCATTGCTTGCAATGTCATAAATATCCCCAATCTCAAATTTGAGGGTATTGCTTTCATTCTTTATCTTTTCGGCCACCTCCGCCAAAAGTTCTTTCTTGACATTGAGGAGCTTTTTTATCATCTCTTTTTTAAAAGAATCCGGTTTTCTGGGTTTCCTGGCCTTTGGGGCAGTTCCCGCTCCGGGCTTTTTACTCTGTTTTTTTACGCCGGATTTTTGTTTGACCGGTTTAGCCTTGGCCTTTTTTGTTTTTGCAGGTCGTGTTTTTGAAGCCCCGGCCATTTGTTTTCTTACAGCCTTCTTTGTTTTTGCCTTTGGTTTATTTTTCTTAGAGTTTGCCATAATGGGTTATGTAATATACACGAATTTTTTTAATTGTCAATTGAAAATTGGAACACCTGTCCCCTCCTCAATTTGTCGCCCCATCATCAATCAGCTTCATATCCTTGCCGTCATAAAATGGCGTAAATATCACATACGCAACAGATGGCTCGCTGTCTGTGTTTACAAAGTAGTGTGATACGCCTTTTGGGATGAAGGCTATATCGCTCCGCTTCATAGGGAGCTCATCTTTGCCCAGATGCAAAATCCCTTTCCCCTTTTTTACAATCACAGTCAGGTCGTGCGTCTCGTGGATGTGCGGCTTTTCCCTGTCCCTGATTTGTATGATAAAGTGGCTGGAATCTTGATTTTTGAAAAGTGGTGTAACCTTGATATTTTCATTTTCACCTATCGGGTTTTCTTTTACAATCTCTCGCCAGTTTTTTGAGAAAAGCTCCGCATCTGTAACAGAATATATTTGTCCTTTTGAATAGACACAGCCGAGGAGGGGGGTGAGGAGGAGAAAAAGTAATATGCTTTTTTTGTTAAACATTTCAGATTGTAGGGTTGGCTGCGTCCACTATTTTTTATTGATGCTTTTCTTTTAACTCGTTGGCTTTTTTTAGGGCATTTTTATAATCATCTATTGCATAAATATCAATTTGATTCGGCAATGTGATAACTTTAAGTATTTGCTCAGGGCGAAAGCTAATTGCAGTTCGTCCACCCATTTGTTCAGTTCAATCGCTATGGGATTCGGAATGTACTGTGATATTATCTGAATGATTTGCCTGTAGTTCATATTCTCTGTGCCCAACATCTATTTTTATACCTATTCTATAGTTAGCAATTATAGAGAGGCTATAGTTCTAAATCAAGGAGCATTTCCAACTAAAAATTCATTAAAACCGCAAGGTAATGTAGCCTAACCATGTCCTTATCAATATTATACTGCGCCTATATAATTTAAGGGTTTGTTATACCGATGAATTAAGAAAGTTTTTAACTCCGCCACACCTTCTGAAAATACTTCCACAGGAACGGTAATGGTTTTGTCCCACTGCTCCCTTGTCCGAATACTATGCTCAATCTTTTTAGCTACTTCGGAAGTCAAATATTTTTCTCCGCACTGTTGGCAAACCCCTGCGGGAAGATTTTGAAAAACATACAACCTTTCCTTATACCGATAATCTAATTCAACCCTTTCTTCTTTTACTTCACCGCCGCAATGTGAGCAATCGCCATAGTTGTGCATAAATATCACCTCCTTATGCTCTTGTCCTTTCATCAATCCACTTTGGCCGTTTTGGCAAATAGACTGTTATTATTCTAATCCATTTTGTGGATGTATAGCAACATACAATATG
>CAZVZI010000394.1:0-1875 GCA_964631455.1 uncultured Thermodesulfobacteriota bacterium
ACTGCCCGAGAAATGTGTTTGCCTGTTCGCCGCCGAATAGATTTGCGCCGAGATTTGTCCAAAGATTATCAGAGATATTGTATTTTATCTCCGGGTTTACGAAATAGTCTTTGTCTGTGGGACTGTAGAAGGCAAACAAGGAGAGTTTGATTGTCTGGTAGCGCAAAAGCCGGGTCAGTCTTATAGAGTATAATTCTCTTGTTTCATCTTTGCGCGGAAAGCTTGCATCCAACGTTCTGACATAATCTTCATAATCCAGCATTTTTTCTACATAGTACTGAACGCTTGCTGTAAAGTCGCCTGCGAATGCCTTTTGAAACGATACCAGATACCTTATCTGAGAGTTTTCTATTTCCGGGTCAGAGCCTTCCTTGTCATGCGAATAGTAGTAGCCCGCCTCGAGGCTTAAGACACCTCCAAAAGCAGATCCCTGCGTTGATGCGCCGTAGACTTTTAGTCGCGGATAGAAGTGATTCACCTTGGCAAGAGTTGAATCTCTTGGGCTGGAGGGCATTCTGTAAAAACCTTTATAGAAATAGATAGAGGTGTCAAATTCATAGACCGGACGATAAAGTCTCATTGCAATCTCTGTATTGGACGGCTTTTCCACGGGTTCGTCCACATCTCTATTTGTAACTTGCGGCAACGGGTCAAAATATAAAAGTCTTTCTGAATCAGGCATAGTGTCAGGCTCGAAGGTCGGTATAATGACCAGCTCTCCGTTGATTGCATCGCTGTATGCCCCGATCTTTGCGCCATCTATGCCTTTCTTAAGATACTCTATGGGCCTGCCGATTATAAATGCAGTCCAGTCTTTGGGAAACACATCATTGATAAACACAAGGTCTCCGAGGCCCCATGTCATCATCTGCCTCCCAACCTTTGCATCAGCAAAGGCTCCGGACAATGTAAAGTATGCCTCTCTTACAGTCATGTCAAAATCACCTTCAACAGCGGCATCATGAAAAAAATCCAGTTTTGCCTTTGCAGTAAAAACGCCGGTTGGGTCTTCATACGATGGGCTTGCTTGAACTCTTTCCTCTATCAGCAGCCAATATTTGTCGCAAGGGGCGGCCCCGGAACAATACGTATCAGAGGTTCTGTATGAATAATTGCCCTGCAGGAAACCGTGAAGGTCAGCAGCATACGATGCAGTGAGCAGTGAACAGTAAACAGTGAACAGTAAAAACAAACCGGTTATCAGTTTTATATTTTTTACTGATAATTGGTAACTGGTAACTGATAACTGCTTTTTCACTTGGGCGGCTCCTCTAATTTTTTAATACCCATCGCATTCAAAATTGCCCTTTCATAAAACGGTTCGCTTGCCCCTTTTTTCATTTTGCGTATAAAATATTTCTCAAAGGCAACCTTGGCAAGATGCACCCATTTCCCTTTTTTAGACCAGACAACATTCCTCGGCGGTATCTGCGGCATGGCCACAAAGGCAACGCCGGTATTCCCCATATCCGCAAGACAAAGCGCATTCCATGTGGGTTTGGTTGAGACTGCCTTGCCGTCAATGGATGCTTTGATATTATGAACTGTAGCTGTAACCATGCTTTCTATCATATAGCCGGTCTTTGGCGCGCCTGTGGGCACTGGCGTAGCCTCCACCGGCGGTATGGCGATGCCCACGCCGATGCCGTAGATATTCGGATATTTCGGCGAGCGCTGGAATCCATCAACGATCACAAAGCCGCGCGGATTGCACAACCCTTCCACCTGCGCCACTGCGTCAACTCCCTTAAACGCAGGGAGTATCATGCTGTATTTGAATGGAAGCTCTTTTTCCCCCTCGCCGATAACATCTACGGTCATCTTTCCCGGCTCCACCTTTTTTACTTTTGCGTTGGTAATCCATTTTATATCCCG
>CAZVZI010000395.1:0-1843 GCA_964631455.1 uncultured Thermodesulfobacteriota bacterium
TGTAAAGACTGTTCAAATAAAGGATATCCGGAAAAGGCCGGGGTGTCCATACTGACCTTTTTTCGAGGAAGCCTTTTTTTAAGAGGAGGGTGAAAAGATGCTAGAAAGATGGATCAGAGGGCTAGCAGGTGTTGTGGTTTTGGTGAGTCTTGGTTTGTCTCAGTTGCATTCACCAAAATGGCTTATACTGACTTTAATTATGGGGCTGAACCTCTTGCAATCAGCCTTTACAAACTGGTGTCCAAGCATGCCAATCCTCAGGTCTCTGGGGATAAATGGTAAAAAACAAAAGGAGGTTAAGGAATAATGGTAAAACAGATATTGGGGATTATGGTTGTAGTCATTATGGCGGTAGCAGTATCCCTTCTGGCTGCTGAGGATCACAAAACTCCGACAGCGCCAAAGGAATACATTGACATGAAAAATCCATTCAAGGCTGATAAGGATGTCATTGCAAGGGCTGAAGAGATATACATGAAAAAGTGCAAAAAATGTCATGGCGAGAAGGGTGATGGCAAGGGTTCCGGCGCAAAGGATTTGGATATAAAGCCAATGGCATTTACAAAAGGCTACCTTTCAAAAAGGGCGCCTGGTCAGTTATTCTGGATTACTGAAAACGGTAGTAAGAATACAGACATGGAGGCAATGGGTCCAGGGAGTGATATGAACCTTTCAAAGGATGATATATGGAAGTTGGTTACATATATTAATGAGAAGTTTGGCAAGTAAAAATAATGAACATTGTTTTATTAAGAAAGGCTGCAACATTTTGTTGTAGCCTTTATTCTGTAATTCTGTTGGCTGCCGGTTGCTGGTTACTGATTATGGGGGTTGGAATGGGTTGGGCATACACCCATGACACATCCCTTATAAAATGGAGAGAATATACACCTCAGGCATTTGAAGATGCCAAGAAAGAGAACAAACCTGTTTTTATCCTCATAACAGCCTCATGGTGTCATTGGTGCCATGTTTATGAGGAAAATACACTGGAGGATAAGGAAATTTCAAACTATCTCAATACCCAGTATATCCCGATATTTGTTGATTTTGATAAGAGGAGGGATATAGTCCGCAAATACCCTGGCATAGGCATACCTCTTACTATTACCCTTACCCCCGGAGGCGAGAAATTATTTTCAGCCTTCGGGTATCTCTCTAAGGATGAACTCCTTTCAATCCTTATGTGGACATTGAAATCTGTAAGTAAGGGTGAAATGCCTTCTCCTCAGGCAAAGGGAGAAAAACTAAAGGGTATCACCCTTCCAAACAAGGAAGGAGTGGGGAGGTATATCTCTGAATTTGAGATGGCGATTTTAAAGGGTTATGACCCTGTCTTTGGGGGCTTTGGGCAGGAAGAGAAGAAGGTTTTTGCAGAGGAGATGCTCCGAGTAGCCGAGATTTATGAGAGGAATAGGGATAAAAAACTCCTTGAGATGCTTACCAATACCCTCGACCATATGGCAGGCTTGAAACAGAAATCAGTTGAACGAAGACGTCCTTCTTTTGAAGAGTTGAGCAAACTCAGGGATAAAGAGAGGACGCTCATTGCCGAGGTAGAGCAACTTCAGAAAGGGGACAGGATATTAGGCATCTTTGACCGTGTTGAAGGTGGTTTCTTCCGATACGCTACAGAGAGGGACTGGTCAATCCCGCACTACGAGAAGACACTTCTGGAGAATGCAGACCTCATAAGGCTCTTCCTGAAGGCATATGAGATTACAAGGGTCTCAAAATATAAAGATATAGCTGTAAAGTCTATAGAGTATGTCCTTAATAACCTTTATGACCATAAGGACGGCAGGTTTTATGGAAGTCAAAATGCCGATGAGGTTTACTACCA
>CAZVZI010000396.1:0-1837 GCA_964631455.1 uncultured Thermodesulfobacteriota bacterium
ACATTGGAAACCAATCTCTCTTTTTAAATATAGAGGTAGTATAAATTAAGGTTGTTAAGTATGCCTCGGTGGCGTTATTCTTTATCTAAATAATATAAACCTAAAACTTAGCCTAACAAAACAATTAACTTTATATAAAATAATCAAATCCTTATTCTGTTATGGAGCAAGAAACTATTGAGAAATACAAGAAAGCAGGCAAGATAGCTACAGAGGCACTAGCTTACGGCAGAGAGCTGATTAAGAAGGATGCTAAAATTCTTGATGCCTGCAACAAAATAGAGGAAAAGATATTCCATTTAGGCGCTAAGCCAGCCTTTCCTGTTCAGCTCTCAATGAATGAGATAGCTGCCCATTTCTGCCCTGAAGATAATGATGGGCAGGTTTTTTCTAACCAGTTAGTTTCTTTGGATATTGGCGTCCATATCGACGGCTTTATTGGGGATAATGCATGCACTGTTGATTTGTCTGGAAACAATAAAGAGATGGTTAAAGCATCAGAAGAGGCATTGAAGGCTGCTATTGAGGTTGTTAAAGTCGGAGTTAAATTATCAGAGATAGGCAAGGCAATTGAGGGCGCCATAACAAATTACGGGTTTCAGCCAGTAAGGAATTTATCAGGGCATGGGCTTGATTCTTATAATATACATTCATCGCCCACTATTCCAAACTTCAATACAAGGGAAAATGCTGTTTTAGGCAAGCAGGTTATTGCGATTGAGCCGTTTGCAACTAATGGGGTAGGATTAATACATGAAAAAGGTAATGTAAGCGTTTTCTCCCTGATTGGAAAAAAATCAGTAAGGATTGGATTTGTCAGGGATATTCTTAGGCAGATTGAAGGCTATAATGGCTTGCCATTCACAACACGATGGCTAACTAAGAATTTCTCAGAGGCGCAGGCTAGATTTGCCTTAAACCAGTTAAAGCAGCTGGGAATACTGAATGAATACCCTCCACTGGTTGAGAAAACAAATGGTTTAGTAAGCCAGGCAGAGCATTCTTTATTGGTGGATGATGAGGTTGTTGTGTTAACTAAATGATGATACATTAGCTTTTCTGTGAACAGCATAATGTTTCAGCCTTCTTTCATTATTGAATCCAATCACTTGGAGGGGATGCTCAGAGATGGAGACTGTTACTTTACAGCCAAAGCCGAAGTCCATTCTGTCATGGCTCCCATCAAAAGATATCTCAGCTTCCCTTGATAGGGATTCAATCTCTATGCTTACTGGCTTTTGAGCTACAATAATGTCGTGCTTTTCACAGAACTTGTCCCGGGTTATGCCCCTGACAACACCCTGAAAATATCCCTGATTAAGAGGCAATATCTCCCCATGATATGTATAATGGGCCATGAGCTTTGTGGAGTTGCAATAATATATCCGTCTGAGCTCTGCCTTTCTTCAAGAATAACCCTGCTATCTCTCAATACCCTTAAAGTATATTCCAGAGTGCTGTTTGGAAGAGGAGCTGCTGCCACGTCCCCTAAGCAATGGCCTTTTGCAGTAACTGTCCCCAGAAACATATCTTCTACCCTTGCTTCCAGCCTATCCATTATTGTTATGCTAAGCTCTCCTCTCAAGAATTTTTCAAAATCTTTCTCGATATTGGTGCTGTTAAAGTAGCTAAAAAAGCCCTGGCTTCCATTGATGCTGCTGTCTGAGTTGATGCCAACAATAGGCATATTCCTGCAATACTTTGCAGCCTCTAAAAAAGTGCCATCCCCTCCTACAGAAACGAAACAATCAAAACCTTCAACATTCTTCTTATACAAATCTCCCCTCCATATAACTTCATATTTTATCCTGCTTCTTTCAAGAAGGTTAAGAACGCT
>CAZVZI010000397.1:0-1830 GCA_964631455.1 uncultured Thermodesulfobacteriota bacterium
GGTCTTATAAGTCTTATATGACTTATTTTCTTTCGAATCTTTTGGAAAAACTCCGAGATAAGAAAGGCTCTGCGCCGCAATCTCCTTAAAAACAGGGGCGGCAATGGCGCCTCCGTAAAACTCGCCCAAAGGCTCGTCAACCACGACCAGTATAGCAAGCTCCGGATTATCTGCCGGAAGAAACCCGATAAATGAGCTTACATATTTATCCGCCGCATAACCTCCTTGCGAAAGATCAGGCTTCTGCGCAGTGCCTGTTTTGCCGGCAACCTCAAAGCCATCTATCGCTGCCTTTGCGCCTGTGCCGTCTTTTTCAGTCACTTGTTTCAGGATACCGGTTACCCTGTTTGCGGTTTCCTCAGATATAACCCTTCTCACCACCGATGGCCGAAACTCTTCAACTACATCGCTCTTTTCATTTACTATTTCTTTTACCACATACGGTTTCATAAGATAACCCTTATTGGCAATCACAGAAAATGCGGATAAAAGCTGTATCCCTGTTGTGGATAAGCCCTGGCCAAAGGATATGTTGCCAAGGGCTACCTTTGACCACTGTTTTAAAGGAGGCACAGAGCCGACGGCCTCTCCGGGGATGCCAATGTCTGTTTTCGCTCCAAACCCGAAATCCTTTATGTATCTGTATAATCTTTCCTTCCCAAGCCTGTCACCTGCCTTGGCAGCCCCGATATTGCTGGAATATTTGATTATCTGCGCAAGGGAAAGCCAACCAAATTTTTTAACATCATGAAATGTCCTGTCAGCTACGACATAATTGCCATTCTCGCAAAAAAACAGGTCGCCGGGCTTGGCTGCGCCTTCTTCAAAGAGGGCGGCAAGAACAAAGGCTTTGAATGTTGAACCGGGCTCAAATGCGTCGGCAACAGCCTTGTTGCGCCACATATTCGGATTATTATATTCAAAAAATATGTCGGGGTTAAACTGCGGCGCATTTGCCATTGCAAGGATTTCCCCTGTCTTAGGAGCCATGACTATAACCATGCCGCCTTTTGCATTGGCGTTTGAGACAACTTTAAGAAGCTCCTTTTCGGCTATATATTGAATGGTTTTATCTACTGTAAGAATCAGGCTCTTGCCCTTAGATGCTTCCTTATCCGCATTGCTGAATAAAATCTCATTGCCCAGAGCGTCTCTTTCACCTGTGCGGCGGGCAGACACCCCTGCCATATATTCATTATAACCTAATTCAATACCCTCAAGCCCTTTGGAATCCAATCCGACAAAGCCGATAAGATGGCTGGCAATGTACGGTTTGGGGTAAAACCTTTTTCCCTCTTTAACAAAACCCAGTCCCGGCATGTTCAATCTCCGCGCCTTTTCAGCCTCAGTAAAATCCATCTGCCTTTTAACCCATACAAATGACTTTCCTGATGTAAATTTAGCCTCCAGTTCTTTTTTATCCATAACAAGGGCTGCGGCAAGAATGGCTGCCGTTTTTTTAATATTATCTATTTTCGCAGGCTGCGCATAAACCGAATCAACCTCCATGCTGACAGCAAGTTCGCGCATTTCCCTGTCATAGAGGGTGCCCCTTAAGGGCATGATGTTCATTGTCTTTAAATGTTGATTATCCGCCCGAGCCTTAAGTTTATCCCGTTTTAAAACCTGAAGCTCTATGGCCTTAACAAAAATAATTATAAATATAAAAATGAGGCATAAAAAAGTTATAATAACACGAAATCTTAACCATGGGATAGTCTCTTTCATTTTACTATAATTACCTGCTCCCTTTTTGGATAGACAAGACCAAGCCTATCTAGCGCAATTGTCTCTACCCTCTGAGGAGATTTTAATGAAAGGATTTCAAGT
>CAZVZI010000398.1:0-1826 GCA_964631455.1 uncultured Thermodesulfobacteriota bacterium
TGGAGTATTTAAGACTATCTCCTTCGCAAATAGAGTCAGCGACTATTAAAAAGATTATAGTTAAGGTAGAGAGGAAAAGGTTTTTAATGAAAGGATTTACCACTTTTCTCTGAATCCGTGAATATTTCCAAGGAGAGTTTTGAGGGTTTCTTTTACATCCTCCGGGTTGTGCTGCCCTTTTTCTATTTTCTTTATTATGTCAGCCATCTGGGCAGATAGGGCGCTGTGAAGCTTACTGTAGTCTTTGCTCATGTTTTCAAAGCTTTCTATAAACTCATTGACATAGGCGACAAAGTTTCTGACATACAAGTCGTCTTTTGTCCTGATAGAGAGTCTTTTGCTTAACTCTCCGCTGGTAATGGTCTTCATCTCGTATTCCAGTCTCTTAAAAGGCCCAAGGAGTCTATTGGCAAAAAAGATGGCCAGAAATGCAACAATAGCGATATAACCGATTGTAAGAAAGATAGTTAAGGCAGGTGTTGCAAAGCCAAAATATGAAGTTAACGCTGTGGATACCGATTGTAAAAACGCCCCGCCCAGAAGCGCCAATACTACAAGAAGGGCTATGGTAATCTGCAGTTCTTTTGCTACAAAATAATGCTGCCTGATCTTTTTTTCCGTTTTTACAGGTACGGATTTGTCCATATAGAATTATTAAGATATATTCTTTCAAAATCTTTGTCAAGTAATGAAAAAAGGGTTGCTATTCCTTATCTCTAAATGTAATCTTATATTTTAATTCCTTTTGTCCTGCAAGCCAGGTCAACCGGTTTTCCATCGATCTCTGCGTATGGATACATGAAGCCGTAAGCTAACGGAGCTTGTTTCTGTGCCGGACTTAGATAATAACCCTTTGCTCCCCTGGTCAAAACAATCCTGTATTCATCAAGCGCGCCGAAATAATAATTGAGGTATTCCTTAATCTTCGGATCGTTTAATTCCAGCTTTTCCGTAAGCATTGCCTTTCTTACATCCGCAGGGTCAACTGGAACCCAGCCGTAGCCCGGCAGATAAAATTCAGCCCAGCAGTGGTGTCCGGCTGTGATATTTTCTTCAGGTTTTTTGCCGAGCCGCAGTCCCCAGACCTCCCTTGCCGGCACGCCCGATGCCCTTGCCAAAGCAACATATACGCCGCTTATATCAGCGCACTTTCCGCCTCTCTCAGCAAGAACCCTTTCCACATCCCCTGTGCCGCAGCCTTTTATATCCGGATCTCTGAATGTATTTTCAATCACCCAGTCATAGACAGCCCTTGCCTTGTCTTTTATTGTTTTCTTGCCTTTTGTTATTTTAAGGGCTATCTCCCTTATCTTTCCATCTGTTGGTATAAACTGAGAACTTTTGACATATTCTTTAATCTCCACCGGCATGACAGTTTCTTTAGCCCTAAAATCCTTTTTCACCCTTTCTATGGCCGATGCCTTAAAGGCTAATTTGAAGGTCCTCTCTTTTGCAGGCTTAGTCCATTCCGCATAAAGGGCCATATCGCCGGGATACTGTTTCTGGCCGTATACCGCGCTGTAGGTAAAATCTCCTTCAATCTTTACATCCTCTATAGTTTGCTCTTTATCAGATACAGGGTATGGCAGCCAGAGCCTCACATCTTTGCTCTCCTCCGGCGCCTGAATGTTTATTTCAAATGTAATCTCGCCTTTCCTTTCCTTTGCGTATGCAACACCCAGAACAAAAGGTATTGCCGCCAATACAAGAATAATCTTCTTAAACATAACCGCCTCCTGTTGTTATTATTTAAGTTAATATAGATATTGCAAATATGTCAAATTGATTTTTTGAATATAAACAAGGTTTGCTATAAGGGGTAGGCT
>CAZVZI010000399.1:0-1815 GCA_964631455.1 uncultured Thermodesulfobacteriota bacterium
AGTCTTTTCCCCCGTTCAAGCCTCTTTTTTGAATTGCACTCAAGCAAAAGACTTTTATCCGTTACCTCTATCCTTCCAAGCACGGTGGCAGAATCTTCGGTGTCGCTCCCGGAAAGCCAGACAAACACATCATCTTCATCTTCCCTAAACTCATGTATGGTTCTGAGTCTTTCCGTAACGGCATCCCTGTTCTTGCATTCAAAATGCGCTTTGGAAAAGAGAAGCGGCTCTCCGGTAGTCGTGGCAAGCTCGAAGCGCGGAGGATTCTGGATAGGCTCGTACCAGAAGTACACAAATTCTTCGCTGTTTTTCTTTAAATAATCAGTCAATGTGCTAGCCGGAAAATCTTCTCTATAACCCTCAAAATCCTCCTCTATTGCCGCGATGATCTCTTTTTTTCTCTCTAAAGCATAGGGATATATCGCCCCGCTCAATATATATGCCCCGTCGGTATGCAAAAGCCGCGAGGCAAAAACATCCCATCTTCGCAAGCCTCTCGTAGCCGACTTCTCCCTTATTTTATGCTCGCCTCCTAATAACAAATCCTCGACAAGGAGTCCCTCCTCGGGAAATACTTCCTTAACCTCGAAGAGGCTCATGACGGCGCTCTTCATCATGTTCAGGATGCGCTTTTCATCCGGACTGAGCCGTACGTTCTTTTCAAGAAAAGAGTCGATCAATGTTTTCCCGCAGGATTCATCAAATTCAAAATCATGAACAACCCATTCCCAGAAATTGATCTCTGCCATCTGAAGAGGCGCTTCGCTTAGATACTCCTCCGGGTTAAAGTCATCCCAATAAAGCGCAGCGGCAAATTCCAATTCCGGCATATGGTATTTCGCAAAATGTCTGATGAGTTCCTGAACGAGCCTCTGCTCCATTGACTGTTCTCTCCGGGATTGAGCAACGTCTTTCCGGAGGCAGCAATTCTTATATTTTCGGCCGCTGCCGCAGGGGCAGGGGCCGTTTCTTTCTATTTTGGTCATGCCAATCCTATCAACAAGTCGAGCGCCCACTTCTTTTTAAACTATTCTATTAATCCGGCCTCCAAAAGTCAAGTAAAATGAGCAATCTCCCAGATTTGCTTTCTGTAAACGTGTTTGTTCTTGACAGCCTGCAAATAATAATTTGTTCAAGAGGTACAGGAAACCTTCTCACCTCTATAAAAATATTGAACTTTCCCCCGATATCCGGAAAATTATCAGGCAAAAAGCATTGACTTGACCTGGACTTGCTTTCAATGAATCGACATGGAACCGAAAAAAAGTGAATTGCAATTATAAAAAAGATTGACTCATAAAAAATAACTATATTAAAGAAATATATGTATTAATGTCCTATGTCTCTTATCTATCTGGTTTTCAGAACATTGACCACAGAGAATGCACTCATGATAAGCGCAAAATCAAATTCGGAAATTCACTGTTTGGTATTTCTATGGGTGCTGCCGGTTCTGCTTTTTGTCTCCTGCCAAACTTCGGACCAGGCGATGCAAAGGCAATTACCGTCAATGGCAAAACCGGTCATTGCCGATCAGTGCAGGGAGATATTGCCGCGGGATGTTCAATATCAAGGGCTTTTGGGCGATCGTTTCCATCGGACTGCGCACGGGCGTTTGCGCTGGGTGGCCGGTCATCCGTGGCTATTGCAGGGTTTTGCAGATAAGGAATATAGAGAGGGAATCAGCAATCAGGATATCGTTTTGAAGGATGCTGAATATGGCGATACCGCCCGGCGATCCTGGCTGGGCGAACATATCGGCAAGTGGCTTCATGCCGCCGTCATCATCGCTCAAAGTACTCAGGATACGACGTT
>CAZVZI010000400.1:0-1804 GCA_964631455.1 uncultured Thermodesulfobacteriota bacterium
CTTTAAGTAAAATGATGATTGTTGCTGAAAGCAATGAAAAAATAGGAATCGTGACCCCTAAAATCCTCTATCATCCTGATCGTAGTAGAATATGGTCTGCTGGTACAAAGTTTTATGAATGGTGCATGACCACACGTTTGACCGGGTACAAGCAAAAAGATATTGGACAATATGACGTTGAACGCGATCTTCCATTTGCCGTTGGGTGTGCTATGTTCATCAAAAAAGAGGTGTTGACTAGTATTGGTTTGCTGAACGATGACATGTTTGCCGTGAGCGAAGATGTTGACTATGGTGTGCGCACTATAAAACAGGGTTATCGGATTAGATATGTTCCTTCGGCCGTTGTCTGGCATAAGGAGTCAGTATCGGCCGGAGGAAAGGATGCACCGCAGTACGTTTATTACCAGTCAAGGAATATGATATTGATTCAGCGGCTATGGGCTAAGAACTTTTTTCACCTTGTCGTAGCGCATTTGATCGCCAGTTTGCATTTGGGTAAGCGAGTAGCCTTGTTTTCCGTTCACGGCAAATGGCAGAGTATACTGGGGATTTTATATGGAGTACGCGATGGTTTGACCGGACGACTGGGAAAACGGGAATACGTGGTTTTAGCAACTGACACAACCACTCATGGGAATTTGATATGAAAATATTGGAAGCGACAATGAACGAAAGAGCCGCGTTCTACAGACAGGTAGTCTGTGAACAGATCAAGGCTATTCATTCCTCAATTCTTGTCTGCGGAGGTGGCGAACTGGATAAAACGATACTTGCAGATGCCGGATTTACGGATGTCACGATCTCAAATCTTGATGAAAGAATGAAAGGCACTGAATATGCTCCGTTTAAGTGGCATTATGAGAATGCGGAACAATTGTCCTTTAGTGTTGGGGCTTTTGATTATGTCATCATTCACGCCGCGATACACCACGCATTTTCGCCCCACAAGGTTCTAACTGAAATGTATCGTGTAGCCAGAAAAGGGGTGTTGGCTTTTGAATCTCGCGATTCTTTCCTTATGCGGATTTTAGAGAAATTTAAAATGACCCAGGTATACGAGCACGCCGCCGTATACTATAATGACTGTGCATATGGAGGAGTGGGCAATACCAATATCCCCAATTATGTCTACCGATGGACCGAAAGGGAGGTAAAAAAAACGATTAACTCCTATGCCCCCTATGCTGAACATAGGATTTGTTTTAGATATGGCAATGCCTTTCCGTGTACTCCTGAACTGGAAAAAAGAGGGAAATATAAGTATTTAGCGCTCAAAGCGGTGCAGCCATTCTATAGGTTGTTTGCCAAGTTGTTTCCAAAACAACAGAATCTGTTTGCATTCTATATTGAGAAGCCGGATCTTATGAAAACGCTTTTCCCCTGGCTCAAACACAACGGAGGTAAAATCGTTTTTAACAGTAATTGGGGAGATCAGAATTACAACCCCAAAAATAGTGGAAATCGGGATTAAATGAAAATACTCAATGTTCTTTCGCTAATGGATCCGGTCATAGGCGGCGGCACTATGGAAAGAGTCTATCAATTGAGCCGTCAACTGGTTAAAAAAGGACACCAATGTGCAATTTTGGCAACCTCAAAAGGATGGGATCAAAAATATATTGATAAAATAGAAGGCCTTGAAGCAGTAAACTGCTCCTGTCTGTCTGAACGCTATATGATCCCCAAAGGTGCAGGAAGGTGGCTCGACGAGAATATACAAAGGTTTGATATTCTTCACTTGGCTGGTAACTGGTCGCCGATCAATGTGTTGGCCTATAAAGCGGCAAGGAAACGCAATATT
>CAZVZI010000401.1:0-1795 GCA_964631455.1 uncultured Thermodesulfobacteriota bacterium
TATCTTTTACATACGGCTCTATTATTTTTCTGTTTTCCTGCTGGTCAAGGTAAAAGCCTGTCTTATGCCCTTCCAAAAGGTCTATCTCAAACTTTAACCCGTCAAGCGCTATAACAACTTTGCTGTTTTCATCACCCCACAAAAACCCTTTTCTCGGCTGAAGCCCTTCTTTTTTCCTTACCTCAACATCGCTTCGTTCAACAATGGTTTTTGGTTTGAAAATATCTTTCAATATTTCAACAACATCGGTCTTCCATTTTTCCATGCCAAACGTTAATATCTGGATGCACAGAACATTTTCATACTTATCCACTATCAAACCCGGAAGAAAATCTCCTTCGCTGAATACGACCCTGAAAGAGCCGTCAATGTGCCAACCGAGAGAAAGACGATGCCTGAGCGCATTTTCAATCCTCTTTCTGAAAAAAGATTTATCTATGGGTTCATCTTTGAATGAAAGTATTCTTATGATTATCTTTGAATTGTTATTGATATACCCTCTGGCTATAAAATTGCTTCTGCCATCTACAATGGATACAATATCTCCATTTGAATAAGCGCCGCCAAATTCCTTTATCTCGTTGTTGAATACCCACAGATGGCCGGACAAAAGCCTTTCAGCACATTTTTTTATAACCCTGATATTAGTCAAGAATCCTCCTTATTAAAACCGATTAAAAACTGCACAATCTTACCATAACTAGAGATGGTTTTGCATTGATGACATTATCAGTAGATGACTTACCCGCACACATAGAACTCTCTTGCAATATCCAAAGGGATTAAATATAATTTGACCATGCCTGAAGAATCAGTTTGCCTTTTATGCCACTGCCGGATTAAGGAAAACACCCTGTTTTCCGACCTTACCGATGAACAGCTTGACGTCTTTAAGGATACTGTTACCACATCGCTCCATAAGAAAAAGGATGTAATATTTGTGGAAGGCGGCCCCTGTCCCGGCTTTTATGTAGTAAAGTCCGGCAGGGTAAAACTCTTAAAAACCTCGAGGGATGGCAAGGAGCAGATTATAAAGATCCTCCAGCCCGGAGAACTTCTTGGCATGGAGACGTTTTATAACGGCAAGAGATATGCCAATACGGCAATGACCATGGATGATTGCGAGCTCTGTTTTATAGAAAAAGGGGCGTTTTTCAGGATAATTGAGGGGCATCCTTCAATTGCAAAAAAGATAATTATTGCCTTAAGCAAGGAACTTGACCACGCCTATTCAAAAATAGGAAGCATGGGCCTGATGACTGCGCGGGAAAAGATGGCGCATCTTCTTTATACATTATCAAAAGAATATGGTGTTGCAGAAAATGGAAAGATAAAACTGAACCTTTCCCTTTCGAGGCTTGAGATTGCAGAAATTCTTGGAATAACTCAGGAAACAGCCATCCGTCTTTTAAAGAGTTTCAAAGATGATGGGATTATTGAGATAAAAAGAAAAGAAATCATTATAAAATCGCTTGCCAAACTGGAGGCGCTGGGAGAGTAAACTTGGCGCGCCTGAGAGGATTTGAACCTCTGGCCCTCAGCTCCGGAGGCTGATGCTCTATCCACTGAGCTACAGGCGCACTAAGACAGTCAAGAGTCAAAAGTCAGTAGTCAGAAGTAAAAAGCTTAAATGCTAAACTCTTGACTTCTCACTTTTCACTTTCTTTAATGCGCGCCCGGCAGGAGTCGAACCTGCGACCTTCGGATTCGAAGTCCGTCGCTCTATCCAGCTGAGCTACGGGCGCAATATAATAGTTCATAGCTGATAACTCATATTTTTTACTATCAGCTAACT
>CAZVZI010000402.1:0-1792 GCA_964631455.1 uncultured Thermodesulfobacteriota bacterium
CTGCCGACCGATACCCACCAGTTCTTAATGCCGCCCGGCTCCAACCACTCAATAAATGCCCTGTCAACCCGCAAGGCGCTGTCAGATGGTTTGTGTGTCCTGTTTCCGTCAAAGAGCATGGCATTTTGAAGTTGAAAACTCTCAAATCTATCCCCTGACCAGATGGATGTGCCAAGAGGCGCCCCTGTCTCCTGTCCCCATATCTTATACATGGAGAACCGGCTTATGAAATCTATATCCTTTGTTACATTTGCCTTAAGATTGATCCTTAGGCGGTTTGTGAGAAGGAAGTTGTCATGAGCGCTAAATTCCTCATAAGATTTTGGTTGGTATGCACCCAGAGGCGCGCCTCCCCGTATGACATATGGGTTCCATCTATATCCTATAAAATCATTAAAGTTTGCGTGGATGGAATCTATCTTAAATCTGAAGTCGCCTTTGAGGTCAAACCTGCCCCACGGTTCCACCTTCTTCACAACTCTATCCATCTCCTTTGTTTCTTTCTTGAGCTTCTTGATCTCTTTATAAAGTTCATCAATCCTCTGCTGGATAGCTTCATCAGCAGCAACGGCAGGGGATGTCTGCTGGATAGCTTCATCAGCAGCAAATGTAGGGGATGGCAACAGTAACAAGAGCATTGCAAACACAACACCCAATATCTTTTTTGTAGGCAATCTCATGAAATTAACCTCCTCGCCGTGTTTTCTAAATATTCTTCCCTGCTTATCCTTGTGATAAATTTAATGCTTACGGAGGTGTTTTTCCTCTTAACCCCCTGGAAGTGTCCTTCCCTTTATAAAGAGGGAAACAGGATTACAGCCCCTAAAGAACCATGTTCTCTCATACCCCTTTCCTGCCCCTATATGGCCGCACTCTGTAATGACTTTATAGAACATAAGAAGAACCTTCATACCTTCATCATATCCTTATGCCTGTAGGCTATAAGGATGTCCATGAGTTCTGTTGCCTGCCTTTTAGCCTTCTTATCTATCTCAGCCTTCAGGGTCTTTAAAGCGCCTTCCACCTCTGGTCCAAAAAGTTTCTTCAGATATGCCAAAGGTATCCTTGGTTCGTCGGTAGGTTTCCCATTCTTATCAAATTTTGGAGAAGACAGGGGCGGCACATAAAAGACATTTGGCAATGTCCCCTTTTCAGGCATCAAGGGCAGCGCCACCTTCCATTTCTTCACCAGTTTATAGACCGGACCATCCACATCACCCACATCACTCTGGAATCTTGCCCTTCCAACACATTGACGGACACAGGCTGAAGCAATGCCCTTCTCCAATCTGGGGAAGCACATGATACACTTCTCTGACTGACCTTCGCTATCCTTTTGAACAGGATTGACCCTGGTGGGATTAAAGTAAGGTTTCTTATAAGGGCATGCCTTGATACACCTTTTAAGTCCCTCACATTTCTCAAGGTCTATAACAACAATCCCGTCCTCCTCCCTCTTTCTTACAGCCTTAGTCTTGCATGCAGGAAGACATGCAGGGTTTGTGCAGTGGTTGCATGTCCTAGGAAGGTAAAAGTAAAAGTTATTAGGGTATTCACCTTCGCCCACCTCTTCGTCCCAGTTGGGTCCCCAAGTAGGGTTCTTGGTAGGCGCCAGAATCTTATCCTTCCCCTCCATAAACGCTGTATAATTAAACTCAAAGTCGCCGCCATAATCAGCCTTACTGGGAAGGTCGCCTACAATTACTTTTCCTTTTGCATCAAACCCGCTGGACATATTCATATAACCTTTTGGATACCCCTTCCCCGGCATGGTCTCTACATGGTTCCAATA
>CAZVZI010000403.1:0-1791 GCA_964631455.1 uncultured Thermodesulfobacteriota bacterium
TACAATCGCATCAACCGCATCTTTTGCAGTATTCAGAATTTCTTTCAGAATATCTTTTTCGCCGGAATCAAATGAATTCAAAACATAATCCGCAATATTTTCTGACCCTTTGACTCTTTGACTCTTTGACTCTTTTTCTTCGGGTCTTCCTATCCCAAGCCTTATCCTCGGAAAATCATTTGCGCCGAGATGTTCAATAATGGATTGCATTCCACGATCCCCGCCGCTGCCGCCGTTCGGCCTTATTCTGACAATTCCTAACTCAAGGTCAATATCATCATAGACAACCAAAATATTTTTAGGCTCAATATGAAAATAATCGGAAATTGCCTGAATAGCCTCACCGCTCAGATTCATGTAGGTCTGCGGCTTTACGATAATCACTTCTTTGCCGGCGATATTTCCTTCGCCCCAGAGACTGTTAAAATCTTTCTTGTTCAGTTTTATGGAATTGGCCTTTGCCAAAAAGTCAATTGCCATGAAACCGATATTGTGCCGGGTATCTTTATATTTTGCACCGGGATTGCCGAGTCCGACAATAAGCATAATAAATACCGTACCCCGTGACCGTGAACCGTGTCCGTATAAAAGCCTTTAACGGTCACGGACAACGGACACGGATAACGGTTTTACATCACTTTTTCTTCTCTTCCTTCCCCGCCGCTTCTTTGGTCTCTGCCTTCTTTCCCTCTTCCTCTTTTACCTCAAAACTCTTTGCTAACTCTGCCTTTGCCTCTTCAGCGGTCTTTGCCTCAACCTCAGCCATCGGAGCTGCAACCAACGCAACGGTTATATTGGGATCGCCAATCACCTTTAAGCCCGGCGCCAAGGTAATATCCTTGACATGAATAGATTGTCCGATGAGAAGATGCGTAACATCCACATCTATCTTGTCCGGTATCTGATTCGGCAGACATTCAATCTTTAATGTTCTGGCCTCGTGCTGCAATATACCGCCAAGCTCTACACCCTGCGCCTTGCCGGTAAAATGCACCGGCACATCAACGACAATCTTGTGATCCATGAGCAGTTCATACATATCGACATGGATGATGTTCCTTTTTAACGGGTCCCTCTGAAAGCCCCTGAACATCACCATCCGCTGCGCCTTTTTATCCCCTTCTATCTTGAGATTTACCAGCACATTCCCTTTTGCCTCGGTAGCAAGCGCCTTATTCAACTCCATCGCATTAATGGTCAAAGAGGTTGCCTCTTTAGACGCAGGTCCATACAATACACAGGGGATGCTGCCGTCTCTTCTCAACTTTTTTGCTATCTCCTTACCCACACCGGTTCTCGGCTGGGCCGCTAATGCTATCTGTTCCATTTGTTCCTCCATTAAATACCGTGAATCGTGTCCGTTCACCGTGACCGTAAAAAACACGGACACGGAACACGGTCACGGACAACGGTTTTCTATACAAACAGCGAACTCACCGATTCGCCGTAGTGTATCCTCTTTATTGCCTCTCCCAGAAGCGGCGCTACTGTGAGGGATTTTATCTTATTTAAACTTTTTGCCTCATCGCTTAAAGGAATAGTGTTGGTCACAAGCACCTCTTTTATAGAGGACTTCTTCAATCTTTCTATGGCAGGCCCTGAAAGCACAGGGTGGGTGCAGCATGCATAAACTTCTTTTGCGCCTTGTTTTATAAGGGCTTCCGCCCCTTGAGTAATTGTTCCCGCCGTATCTATCATATCATCAAGAAGTATGCAAATCTTTCCGTCTATATCACCTATTATGTTCATAATCTCAGCCACATTCGGCGCCGGCCGCCTTTTATCTATCAT
>CAZVZI010000404.1:0-1218 GCA_964631455.1 uncultured Thermodesulfobacteriota bacterium
TATAAACCTATTCCGCCTTTGCTAATATTTATTAGCATGGCATTAATCCATAGATTATCCTTCTTGACTGTTCTAATCTTTGCTTCAGCGATAATATATTGCCGCTTAAATCGTCTGTGATTTGCCATAATTGCTCTCCTTTACCCCCACACCTTGTTGGGAATGCCCTGCGGTCAAGGTATGGGAGTTTACCACGAATTTTCATTATATTTAGACCACAATCTGTTATTAAAAAGCAATAAAATTTTCTATTCTATAAAATCGAATTTAGAAAAGACTTTCCATTCGGCATTTTGCCTACATTGAATATCTCAGCAATTGTCTGTCCAATATCAGCGAAGCTTTTTCTTGTTCCAAGATCAATCCCTGACTTTAGTTTATTGCCGTAAACAAGAAGCGGCACATATTCTCTTGAGTGGTCTGTTGAGGGGGTTGTGGGATCGCACCCATGGTCAGCGGTTATTATGAACATATCACGGTTATTTAGCTGTTCAATGATTTCCGGTATTCTGCTATCAACCTGTTTAAGGGCCTCTGCATAGCCTCTTGCATCGTTTCTATGGCCGTAGAGCATGTCAAAATCAACGAGGTTTGTAAAAATGAGACCTTTGTCTATCCTTTTTATTGAATCTATAGTTTTGTCTATGCCATACATATTATCTTTTGTGTGAATTTCCTCGGTTAATCCGCGATGGCCGTATATATCGCCAATCTTGCCGATTCCGATAACCGGAATGTCTTTTGATTTTAACCTATCCAAGACTGTTTCACCTGTTGGGGATAGAGAAAAATCCTTTCTACGCTCGGTCCTTTTGAAAGCGCCTGGGGAGCCCATGAATGGCCTTGCTATGACTCTGCCGATATGATACGGGTCAACAATTCTCCTGACAATCTTGCACATCTCATAGAGTCTTTCAACTGGGATGATCTCCTCATGTGCAGCAATCTGAAACACACTATCAGCAGATGTGTATACGATTGGCTTGCCAGTCTTTATGTGTTCCTCGCCGAGTTCTTTTATAATCTCTGTGCCAGATGCAGCCTTATTTCCAAGGTAATCAAGGCCTGTCTCTTTTTTAAAACTCTCCATGATTTCTTTTGGAAATCCGTGAGGAAATGTTGGCAAAGGCTTGTCAAGAATAAGTCCTGCCATCTCCCAGTGGCCAGTTTCTGTATCTTTACCTTTCGATGCCTCCAGCATCCTTCCAAAAGAGGCGG
>CAZVZI010000404.1:1228-1787 GCA_964631455.1 uncultured Thermodesulfobacteriota bacterium
TTCAATAAGACCGATACCCATAGCCTCAAGATTTGGCAGGTCTAATCCGCCAACTGCCTTAATGACATGGGAAAGGGTATTGCTCCCTTCATCATGGTAATCACTGGCATCAGGCAGTTCACCGATGCCTACACTGTCGAGGACAAGGAGGACTATCCTATTGATTTTGACCTGTTCCATACGAAAAAAAGAAATTCCAATTTACCGGCATCAATGCGCATGGGGCAAAGGGCATAGCGAAAAACTATGCGCTATGCGCCTTGCCCTTGCCTTCTCAAGAATTCTTCTATTATTTGTATGCCTGAGCTTGTTCCAATCCTCGATGCGCCGGCATCTATCATTGCAAGTGCTGTAGTCAAATCCTTTATGCCACCTGATGCCTTGACCTTAATTCTACCGGCAGAAGCCATACTGAGAAGCTTTACATCACCTATCGTCGCACCGCCAGAGCCAAAGCCAGTGGAGGTCTTTATAAAATGTGCCTGGCCTTCGATGGCAATTTTACATGCAGTTCTCTTTTCTTCATCAGTCAGGTAAGAGGTTTCTATAATAATCTTAA
>CAZVZI010000405.1:0-1784 GCA_964631455.1 uncultured Thermodesulfobacteriota bacterium
ATGTATTCCTCATATAGTGAATAAAGGGCCTAAATGGTTTGCCTCCATCGGGCCTGAAAAAAGCCCTGGCCCGAAGATATTTGGCGTAAGCGGCCATGTAAAAAAACCCGGGCTTTATGAGCTTCCTATGGGAACTCCGTTGAGAGAGGTTATTTTTACCCATGCAGGCGGCATAAGAGACGGCAGAAAGTTTAAGGCGGCTATACCTGGCGGGGTTTCTGCGCCTATGCTTACGGAAAAGGATTTGGATACGCCCATGGACTTTGACAGCATGGCTGCAAAGGGCACAATGCTCGGTTCCGCAGGTGTTATTGTTATGGATGATACAACCTGCATTGTAAAGGTTGCCATGAGGACAATGGGATTTTTCAGGCACGAATCATGCGGCAAATGCACGCCGTGCAGGGAAGGCACGGATTGGACATACAAAGTATTGCACAGGATTGAAAATGGCCAGGGCAAGGAAGGAGATGTGGAACTTCTGGAAAACCTGTGCGGAAATATATTTGGCAGGACATTTTGTCCGCTTGGAGACGGCGCGGTCATGGCTTTAAGAGGCGCATTAAAGAATTTCAGAGATGAATTTGTGTATCACGTGAAGAATAAAAAATGTACGATTGTATAGGAATGAAAAGATATTTATTAAAATATGCGGTTGCGGTTTTATTTTGTCTGACACTATTTTTTGCAGGTGTTATATCAATATCTGCTAAAGAGAATGGAAAGGTGTCCGGCGATATTCCTCTTAGCGAAGAGACAGAGGAGTGTGTTGACTGCCATAAGGATGTGTCGCCGGGTATAGTTGAAGACTGGCGGACAAGCAGGCATTCAAGGGTAACACCTGAAATGGCAATTAAAAAACCTGAACTGGAAAGAAGGGTTTCCAGTGACAAGATACCTGATAATTTAAAGTCAGTTGCTGTCGGTTGTTATGAGTGTCATAGTTTAAATCCGGATAATCATAAGGATAACTTTGAACACGCGGATTATAAAATCAATGTGATTGTATCACCCAATGACTGCAGGACATGCCATGTGGTTGAACCAGAGCAGTTCTCAAACAGCAAAAAGGCGCATGCAGTTGATAACCTGAGGAAAAATCCTGTTTATCATAATCTTGTAGAAACGGTCATAGGTGTTAAAGAGGTCAAGGGGAATAAGTTAATACACGATAAGTCGTCGGAAGAAACGAATGCAGGGACATGCTTTGGCTGTCACGGAACAGAGATTAGGGTAGAGGGCATGAAAAAGATACCCGCATTCCCCGAGCCGGTTATGGTTCCAAACCTGATTAATTGGCCGAATCAGGGGGTTGGAAGGATAAATCCGGATGGGAGTTTTGGCGCTTGCACAGCATGTCATCCAAGACATAGTTTTTCCATTGAAATAGCAAGAAAACCAGAAACATGCTGGCAGTGCCATAAAGGCATTGATGTGCCTGCAAATAATGTTTATAAAGACAGCAAGCATGGGAATATCTATGATTCCAAAAAACAGGAATGGAACTGGGATAATGTTCCGTGGCGGGTGGGCAAAGACTTCAAAGCGCCGACATGCAGTGTGTGCCATAACAGTCTTATAGTCAGTCCGGAAGGCGATGTAATAGTAAACAGGACGCATGACTTTGGTTCAAGGTTGTGGGTAAGGATATTCGGGCTTATATATACCCATCCTCAGCCTAAGAGCGGCAAGACATATTTAATCAAAAATAATGATGGACAGCCTCTGCCAACTACCTTTGCAGGGGAGCCGGCATCTAATTATCTTATTGATAAATCGCAGCA
>CAZVZI010000406.1:0-1778 GCA_964631455.1 uncultured Thermodesulfobacteriota bacterium
GTTTTTTGATTTCAAAGCCGGACAAAAAAGAAAAGGGGATTTTTAATGCGCACAGAACCGTGAAGCCGTTAAGTTTGTGCGAATACATTATCAATTTAACAACCTATTCGCCTGAGTCGGTTGTGCTTGATCCCTTTGCCGGCAGCGGCACCACTTTGGTTGCGGCAAAAAAATTAGGGAGAATTTTTGTCGGCATTGATATAAATAAGGAATACCTTGCAATAGCAAAAACACGGCTCAACTCGTTGGGAAGGAATGCTGTTCCGTATGATTTTGCAGGCGCGGAAAAACAATTGAGAATATTTGAGAAGCAAGTAAAGTATAAGAGACTGCGCAAAGGCAAATTGGCAAAAGCGGTTTGATTAAGAAAGGCTCAAAACTCACAGAGTAAGAACTCGGTAAGGGACAAATTTTTCCGATTATCAGGGAGTAGAAACCATGGACAAAGACAGCTTAAAACCGCTTATAGAAACGCTCATCTTCGCCGCAGACCATCCCATCAGTTTTGAAAAGCTGATGAATGTCTTGGAAGGGGAAAAGCGGGATGAGGTGAAGACAGCGCTGAATGAACTGATGGTTGACTATCAGCAGTCAAGAAGGGGATTTTTGATTGAAGAGGTGGCAGGCGGGTATCAGATCAGGACGAGGCCGGAGTTTTCACCGTGGCTCAGAAGGCTTTTTAAAATCGGTTTTCAAAAGCTCAGCAAGGCGTCTATGGAAACCCTTGCCATGGTTGCATACAAGCAGCCGATTACAAGGATTGAGATAGAGGAACTCCGGGGCGTGGATTCGGGCGGGGTTTTGAAGACGCTCATGGACAGGAACCTCATAAAGATTATCGGCAGAAAAGAGGCGCCGGGCAGGCCGGCAGTTTACGGCACGACAAAGGAATTTCTTGAGATTTTTGATTTGAAAGACCTTTCGTGTCTGCCCACATTAAAAGAAATTATTATGCCGCAGGAGGAAGAAGTTGCAGGAGAGATTGCAGAAGATAATGGCGCAAGCGGGGATAGCGTCCAGACGCAAGGCCGAGGAAATGATTCTGGAGGGGAGGGTCACGGTCAACCGTCAAACCGTGACGGAGCTGGGGAGCAAGGCGGATCCTGAAAGGGATCGTATTGCAGTTGACGGCAGGGTCATCTCCGGCGCGCAGGAAAAGGGCGAAAAGGTTTACATCCTGCTCAATAAGCCCAAGGGATGTATCAGCACGGCGTCGGATCCTGAAGGCAGGCCCACGGTCATTGACCTCATAAAAAAAGGAAAGCAGAGGATTTTTCCTGTTGGCAGATTGGACCTTGATGCGGAAGGTGTTTTGCTTCTCACCAACGACGGTGAGCTTGCAAACAAGCTCATCCATCCGAGATATAAAATCCCCAAAAAATATTTAGTAAAGGTCAGCGATGCGCCTGATGAAAAGGACATGGCAAAACTCCGCAAGGGCATCTATCTTGAGGACGGCAGGACTCTGCTTGCCGAGGCGCGGTTTATCAAAGCAACAAAGACAAACTCGTGGATAGAGCTTACCGTGTATGAAGGTAGGAACAGGCTTGTAAAGCGGATGTGCTTTGCCATCGGCCATTCTGTGCTGAAATTACAGAGGACGGAATTTGCAGGAATAAAACTGGATTCATTGAAACCAGAAGAATATAGGTTTCTTACGGCAAATGAAGTGAAAAAGCTGAAGGGGTTGACCGAAGCTTATAGATGAATGTAGTTGCCGATTTATCGGCGATTGTAACTCAAACCTGGAAGAGAGGTCTTACGACCAGGTTTGAGTT
>CAZVZI010000407.1:0-1777 GCA_964631455.1 uncultured Thermodesulfobacteriota bacterium
TTGCTATATCTCCCGGTCTTGCTATGGAGAATGGATAATTGCGTATCGGCATTAGTATATATGAACTACATCTTTTTCGGGAACATATAAAAGAACAGGATCTTTGTATCCTTTTAAAATGGCGTCTTTAAGCGCAGTTTCAGGATTATCGCCTACACCGACTATCGTGTGGTCTTCAAAACTTTTCATGGCTACATGACGGCCGTTATATTCATTTGTATTTACCAAAACGGTTTCCATTAAGTCTCCTTGATTTGGATTTTATCTTCGATGCATAGCAATAGTCAACTATTTTCAATAAACAATTTCAATGCGCCTTCATAAAAATCCTGCGGGCTGTGGCGAGGTGATGGGTTTTGTTGCATTTCATCCAACTTTTTCCATCAGCCATTCCTGTATCAGCGTATCTTCGTTTATGTGAAGTTTTTTTGCCTTGTTTCTAATCTTTTCAAATAGCCTCATATCCAGTCCGACATATTTCTTTTTTTTCAACTCAAACTTGATATCCTTGACTTCTGCAGCATCTTCAAATTCAAAGATATCATGCTCATCAAAGAAATCGCTTGCCTCTGAAATCGTCATCCCAGGTTTACTTTTTTTCATATCTCCCACGCTCCCTCTTGTTCATACCCCTTGCAGTTACAATCAATGCCTTGTTCCCCAATTTCCTTATAAAAAACACCGACAGATAACGTCCGCTTTTTGTCTTGCCGAGGGCATTATACAAATCCTCACCTTCAACATTACCGCTTTCTCTCTTGAATATCCTGCATCTGCCGGTCAATACCTCCTCTACCTCAGACGGCAAGACCTTGTGCTTCCATGCAAGTTTATCTACGACGGCATCAAGCCGGATTATGTCATCTATGATAAGTGGCAGTGTTGGCTCCGAAAATGCATCAGCTTAAGGAAATATAAGCGTCCTCTTTACCTAAAATATATATCCTTGCATACTCTTTAGTCAAGGTAAATCACGTCAGCCGGCTGTAAAAATCCTGCGGGCTGTGGCGAGGTGATGGGTAAAAATAATTGACATAGTATATATGATAGATGTATTCTTTTTATAGAAAAAGGAGATTATGGAGTTTATTGGGTGTTTTTCAGCGTGAAGTAAAGTAGTTGTGTCTGTTTCTTTACAAGATAACACCTTTCACAAGGCTTTAGAGGCCATATCATCTCTCAAGTCAGGGCAGAGGTGTGTCATCTCAGGCCTTTTGAACTCATCAAAGGCCTTTTTTATTGCCTCTCTTTTTAACCCCCCTTTGGGGGACAGATTTGATCCGCCTAAGGCGGACTGTCCCCAGTGGAAGGGAGGGGTTATTATAACTCCAACTCAGGAAGAGGCAGAGAATTTTACGAAGGATATAAACTTTTTTCTCGGCCAAGATACTGCCCTCTTCTATCCATCATGGGAAGTCCTGCCTTTTGAGGCTCAGATGCCTCATCCGGATATAATCGCTGCAAGAATAGATATACTGTATAAGCTCGCCCAGGGAAACCATCATATCATTGTCACTACGCCCTCAGCCATTATGCAGAGGGTGATGCCAAAGAGTGTGCTGATTCCTCCGGTCACTGTGGGTACAGATTTAAAATCTGTACCCAAAGATGTGGGACAGGGGGTTTTACGGTTTGAAGTTGGGAAAGAGGTAGACAGGGATGAGGCTTTAGAGAGGCTGCTGTCTTTGGGTTATTCAAGGGCATCAATGGTTGAAGAAAGGGGAGAGATAAGGATTGGCGGCGGTATCATGGATATTTTCCCTCCTACATATTTACT
>CAZVZI010000408.1:0-1775 GCA_964631455.1 uncultured Thermodesulfobacteriota bacterium
AAGCTTTTATACAGAGCGTCATAACTTCGCATACCTGCGTTGCTCCTTGGCTCATCGTTGCGGCGTATGCTAAAAATACGCCTCACTCTTCACCTTCGTCGCGCCTTGGTCTGCTTTGTTCTGACGCTCTGTATGTGGCTTTATTTATGTCGTTGTGTATAAAAAGAGAGGCTCAATATTGATTTTTAGGCTTCACATTTCACTTCCCTTGTGTTAATAATTCTGGTTGTATGTCAGCACATTCTTTCATCTCGTATGTAACCGAGGAAGAGATAAAAAAAGAAAAGGCAAAGGCCAGGGAGTTAAGGCACAGCCAGTGGTGGAAAAATAAGCAAGGGAAGGGCGTATGCTACTACTGCAATAAAAAGTTTAAGCCTGCTGAGCTTACAATGGATCATATTGTGCCTGTAATCCGCGGCGGGAAAAGCGTCAAAGGCAATACAGTTCCTTGCTGCAAGGAGTGCAATAATAAAAAGAAACATATGCTGCCGATGGAGTGGCAGGAATATATGGAAATAATACGATAGAGGTGTTGAATGAAATATAAACTTACGCTCATTTATCCGGCACACAAGAAAAACACAGGGAATTACAGGGAAAAAAAGGGGAAATACTCTATTCCGCAGTTAAGTCTGCCCACCATTGCTGGACTAACCGACGAGCGGTTTGATGTTGTCATTGTGGACGAAAATATTGAGGACATAGATTTTGAAGCAAAAACCGATTTGGTCGGCATTACGACTATGACCGCCCTTGCGCCGCGCGCCTACGATATAGCCGACCGTTTCAGAAAAAAGGGGGTTCCGGTTGTGCTCGGCGGCATCCATGCCTCTATGCTTCCTGACGAGGCTGCGGTTCATGCAGATTCACTCGTTTTAGGAGAGGCAGAAGACGTGTGGCCTATCGCACTGAACAATTTTATTCAAGGGAGGCTGCAAAAAACATACAAGGGCACAGGCCGTCATACACTGGAAAATCTTCCATTGCCCAGATTGGATTTGCTTAAAAAGGGCAGGTATTTTTCCACAAGCCTTCTGATGGCTTCTCGAGGATGCCCCCATGACTGCCATTATTGCTCTGTTACAACCTTTTGGGGAAAAGGTTTCAGATATAGACCTGTAGAAGATATAATAAAAGAACTTAAGTCTTTGAAAGACAGGCATGTTTATTTTACAGACGACAACCTTTATGGGAACAAGGTATACGCGAAGAAGTTATTTAAGGAGATGATCCCCCTTAGGAAAAAATGGTCATGTCAGGGAGACAGCCTGGTTGCAAATGATGCGGAACTCCTGAAATTGGCCGCCGAAAGCGGCTGCCAGTGGATATTCATAGGCATAGAATCCATATCTGAAAAAAATCTTGCGCAGATGAGAAAATCGTTTAACAAGGTTAAGCAGTATAAGGAGTCTTTCAAAAAGATACATGATGCGGGCATCAATATATTCGGCTCTTTTATCTTTGGTCTTGATGAAGACAACGAAACAGTATTCAAAGATACCGTGGATTTTGCAATTGAAGCCAAATTGGATGCGGCAAATTTTTATATACTTACGCCTTTGCCGGGCACAAAACTGTTTCAGGAGATGAAGGATGCGGGCAGACTCCTGCATACGCAGTGGGATAAATACGATGCAAACCATGTGGTTTTTAAACCGGCAAAGCTGACACAAGAACAACTCTTAGACGGCCTCATTTCCGCATATAAAAATTTTTATTCAATACCCTCTATTGTTAAAAGGCTGCGGCATCCAATCAATAAAAAGTTTATTTCC
>CAZVZI010000409.1:0-1772 GCA_964631455.1 uncultured Thermodesulfobacteriota bacterium
AAGAGGTAACCGGCATTGACCTGGTGAAAAAGCAGATAGAGATTGCGGCAGGCAGGCCGCTCACCATCAAGCAGGAAGATATTGCCATACGGGGTTTTGCAATGGAGTGCCGCATCTGCGCCGAAGACCCCAAAAATAATTTCCGACCCAACAGCGGAAGGGGGACGGCATATTATTCTCCGGGCGGCATCGGCGTCCGGATAGACGGCGCAATTTACAAGGATTATATCATCCCCGGCTTTTATGATTCTATGGTGGCTAAATTAGTGGTGCGCGGTATGGACTGGGACGAGGTATGCAGCAGGATGCACCGCTCCCTTGACGAATTTATCATTCGGGGCGTCAAGACCACTATCCCGTTTTTGAGAAAGATTATGAACGACCCTGATTTCAGAAACGGCAATTTTGACACCGGTTATATAGATAGAAAACCGGATATGCTGGATTATGCGGAATATGAAGACCCGATTGACAAGATAGCGGCCATATCCGCGGCTATTGCGGCGCATCATGGGTTTTAATTGGTTGACGCTGAAAAATGCCTATCTGCTGCGTTGTCGCTGCGGCTTCTGCTCCGCCTTGCATCTGTGCAATTTTTGAGCGTCAACCTTACATATAATATATTTTTCAAATAGTTTGGAGGCAACAGATGTCCAAAAACAAAACCAAAAACAACAGGGTGAAAATAACCGACACGGTATTGCGGGATGCACATCAGTCGCTCTTTGCAACAAGGATGCGGACAGAGGATATGCTTGCCATTGCGGAAAAGTTGGACAAGGTCGGCTATTACAGTCTTGAGGTGTGGGGCGGCGCAACATTTGACACCTGCCTTCGTTTCCTGAGGGAAGACCCGTGGCAGAGGCTTCGGGATTTGCGAAAAGCGCTGCCTAAAACAAAGCTGCAGATGCTGCTTCGGGGCCAGAACCTTGTGGGCTACCGCCATTATTCAGATGATGTTGTAAGAAAGTTTGTGGAACGTTCCGTGAAAAACGGCATGGACATATTCCGCATATTTGACGCGCTGAACGATATGAGAAATGTGGAGGTTGCGGTCAAGGCAGTAAAATCAAACAAAGCTATTGTAGAGGCGTGTGTATGCTACACCACGAGTCCTGTGCATACGCACGAGGGTTTTGCGGACATGGCGCTGAAGTTGGAGGATATGGGCGCGGACACAATCTGCATCAAGGATATGGCAGGGCTTCTTACGCCGTATGCCGCATATGACCTGGTGAAAATGCTCAAGGAAAAAATAAAGATCCCCATCCACATACATACCCACGATTCCAGCGGCCTTGCGGCCATGAGTTATCTCAAGGCAATAGAGGCCGGCGCGGAGATGATTGACACTGCCATCTCATCCCTTGCGTCAGGCACGGCCCAGCCTCCCACGGAAAGCCTTGTGGAGGCATTGAAAGATACTCAGTATGACACAGGGCTTGATATTGCCATGCTTGCGGAAATCGCGGAATATTTCCGAAAACTCCGCAAAAAATATAAAAGGTTTGAAAGCGAATACACGGGCATCAACACAAAGACCCTTGTGGTGCAGATACCCGGCGGCATGATTTCCAATCTTGCTGTTCAGCTCAGGGAGCAGAACGCCGTTGACAAGATGGATGAGGTTCTGGAGGAGATTCCGCGGGTGAGAAAAGATATGGGCTATCCGCCGCTTGTCACGCCCACCAGCCAGGTTGTGGGTACGCAGGCGACCTTGAATATACTTACAGGCGAGAGATACAAGGTAATCACCAGCGAGACAAAAAATT
>CAZVZI010000410.1:0-1769 GCA_964631455.1 uncultured Thermodesulfobacteriota bacterium
TGCTTGTGAAAGGCATTGAGAGCAACCTTTATAAACATCAGCAAATCCTCTTCGAGCGATGAGAACCGCTTAAGCCTCTTCATGTCCTTTTCAAATTCCGGGACATGGGATATCTTCTTAAACAGCGTCCCAACGAATGGACTGTAAAACTCACCGCTCATCCGTTCTCTTCCGCATATGCCCGCACAGAATAGGGCAATGTGCGGTAAAAGACCGATTCGTATTCGATAGCTTCGCCATCCGTCGTTGTCACCCAGGGAACATCGTTATGGGAATAGGCGCTGATCTGGCTTCCGTTCATCTCGGAAAGCTTATTCAAAACATCGTCTATCACCTCAATCTCGTTCGCCTTCAATTTCGTCAGGTCAGGCTTCCGGCAAGGCAAATACTTGGTCTGCGGAAAATCGAAATATTTGCTTTTGACCTTCTCTATATCCTTGCCTTCTATCATCCTCTCGACAATTTTGACAAACTCAACCGGCGTGGGGCCATATTTGTTCTTGATGTAAGTAGCGCCGATCATCTGTTCCTCATATTTTTCATAGAAATCAAAGTCTATAAAATATAGGAGCTTATAGATGACGGTTTCACCGATATTTTCTTTGGCCCCGACCTTATTCAGGATGTAGAGTAGAACTTCCTTGAACTTATGGAGGTTTTTCTGCGGCACGCTAATCCGCATTTGCGGCTTGGCTGTTTTCTCTTGCTTGCTTTTATGCAAATGAACCTCCGGCTCTTTTACCGGATTCAACAAATCGTCCACTGAAACATGAAAAATATGAGAAAGCCTTTGCAGTTCGTCAGCGGAGATTTTCCGCTCGCCGCTCTCTATTTGGGAAACGGCGGGTCGTGATATGCCCATCTTCTGTGACAGCACATCCTGGCTCATCACGGCCTTTTCCCTAAGCATTTTAATCCGATGCCCTATTTTCTCGTATATGCTCATCGTAGTCCTCCCCTTAATGGCATTATGCTATCATAGGTACGATTATCTGTCAAGAGATTGTTTGATATTATGACAACAGTAGATTTGACGGGCGGGATTATTTCTCAACGGTAACGCAATTTATATTGACCCAAACTTCCGAATCTGTCGAAGCCTGTCAAAGAATAGCATCTTTTGCCTTATACATATCCCACAATAACCTCCACACAGAAATCTTATCTTTAAAGCCATGCCATGATAGTTTCTGCATTTCTTCCTTTGACATGTCTGATACTGTGAAATATCCCTCGGCCATTTCGAGAATTGCATCTGGATATTCTTTGAAAAGTTGCGGCATCTTCGACAATTTATCCGGCGCATCGCCGTATCTCTTTAAATCCTTCATCACAAAGCTTTCATTCAACCTTTTTACATAGCCGCTTAAACCGGCCTCTGAAAAATCACCTTTCTCCTTTGTCTCAAGAATTGCCTCTGCCGCCATAACGCCTGAGGCCATTGCCATATTGGAGCCTTCACGATAGAGCGATGGATTGACAAAACCTGCCGCATCTCCGACAAGGAGTAAACCATTTGCAATAAATTTTGGAAGATTCTTACAGCCCAATTCAGGAATCATCTTTGCAGACAATTCCTCTGTCTTCCCTCCCCTTAAAAATTTCTTTATAATCGGATGAGTTTTAAATGCATCCAAAAGGTCATTTGACCGCATATTATTTTCTTTCATAACTGCTATGGGGCAACCGACGCCAACAGATAGCGAATCCTTATTTGTATAGATAAACCCTGAGCCTATCATCCCCTTCACAGCATCTCCGAAGAACTC
>CAZVZI010000411.1:0-1093 GCA_964631455.1 uncultured Thermodesulfobacteriota bacterium
TTGGAAAGAGCCCAGGGTAATATATGATGACCCTGCAGAAAACGACCCTTGGAAAATAGGCATGAGGATAAAACATCCAAGTTTCGGCATCGGGATTATAAAGGCAAAAGAAGGTATTGGCGAGGATGCGAAGCTTACAGTCATGTTTCAGAGTATGGGACCGAAAAAACTGATAGCCAAATATGTGTCTCTGCCAGAGGCGTGAGGTTACAGACTTAATTTACAAATTGTTCAGTATCTTGAGTAATTTTACTCAAGATTATGTAAATGTCACGTTTTTAAATCATCACAGCGCAAACAAAACCATTGACAGCCCGCACCCCCAGTATATATACTTGATATATGACATGAGGAGGTGTGGAAATATGTCAACCGCAAAAAAGATGCTCTTTGTATTGGATGAGGAGGTTAAAAATAATTTGGAGGATTTGATACCACCCGGCCAGAGGAGTAGGGTCATAAATGAGGCGCTCAGGAAAGAGCTTCTCCTTTTAAAAAGAAAGAAGGTTACCAAGGAGTTGCTGCAAATTGCCTCCCATACGCGTCACACTTCAACCAAAGAAATAGTAGACGAGCTAAGGAAAGACAGAAGGCGTTAAAACGATGAAAATTATTGTCCCTGATGCCTCTGTACTCTTGAAGTGGGTTTTAAGAGATGACGAAAGCCATCGGGAAAAAGCCCTTGCAATTCTATCCGGCTGGCTTGATGGCAAGCACGAGATAATTTTACCTTCTCTCTGGTTCTATGAGGTAGGCAATATCATAACCAGACGAGAGCCTGTTCATGCCAGAGCCATTCTGGAGAAATTATTGGAATATGAATTTACAGAGGCACATGTCTCCGATTCCTCACTTGCCATTATACTGGAACTTATCAAAGATAAAAAAACAACCTTCTATGACACCGCCTATCATACAATTGCCATTCAGAAGAAAGGCAAATTTATAACAGCGGATAAGGAATACTTTAATAAGTTGAAAGATATTGGATATATTCAGTTATTGGATGATGTTGCGTAAATAGCGCCTGATAAATGCCATTTTGCTCATGGCAGAAAAGAAAATAATTTAGGGGAGGTCTCTATAGAATATT
>CAZVZI010000411.1:1103-1750 GCA_964631455.1 uncultured Thermodesulfobacteriota bacterium
CCCTCTTTCTATGAGACAGCGGCCCCAGCTATCTCAGGAAAGACTGTTAAAAATCTGTGTAATTACTTTCACATGCCAAACTTATGAGCCCTCTCTGTTGAAAATATGCCCGACGGCCTTTTGGCAGGAAACTCCGTTATCTTCTCAAAGGTAAGAGGGTTGTAAACAACCACCTTTTCCTCGTCCATCAGAGATATATAAACCGCATCACCCTTTGGCGTAAACTGCGGATGGGTTGCGCCTTTGCCCGGCGAAAAGGTTTTTACGACCTCAAGGGTTTTAAGGTCTATAACCTGAATTGTATCCCCGTTTTTTCCAACCAGGTCTATCCATACGTATCTTCCGTCTGGGCCTGCAACCGTATAAAGCGCTGTGCCGACCAGAGGCGCCTCCTTTACTATGCTCCAGTCTCTTGTATTGTAAACCAACGCCACTTCTCTCTTTATCGCAGGAAGCACGGCATAATCGCCTGCAATTGCCCACCCTTTCAGGTGCGGTATCTTCCATAATGGGACAAGATACTCTCCTGTCCCTCTGTCATCTTTTGTCTTTATGGTTGTAATCTTTTTTATCTCCGACATGTCCCATGTATCAAGAAGCGCTACCCAGTTGGAATTTAAAATGCCGGCAATATAATACCTTCCGTC
>CAZVZI010000412.1:0-1749 GCA_964631455.1 uncultured Thermodesulfobacteriota bacterium
ATGAGATATTTGAATTGAGGAGATTTAGCGGATAGCTGAGTCGCAGCTGTCTGCATATCGTTATCCCGCGCATCCGATATCGTAATTGTTATCTCCCCGCATCGGAAGCCGTCTTTCCTTGCAACGGCCTTTGTCGGAGCATCTATCTTAAATTCCTTGTTCAGATCATTTGCCGCACCCATGCCGAGGATGTCAACGCTCAATCCGCGCTCGTAGTTCGCTTCAATCCGGGAGACCTTGATATTGTCCCCTTTTCTCACTTTAATCTCGTCCCCATCCCGTGCCATGATGTTTTGCGCGCCGTTGACGGATACAATGATATATTCAAGCCTCGGCGGCTCCAGAGCCACTTTGGGGCTCTCAGGTATAATGCCGAACTCTTCCATAAAGGCGTTAATCACCATAGTCTGCATTCTGACCTTGGCCTCAATATCCTTTATCTCTTTTGACGTCTCTATGCCGAATGCCGGTATGCCGTAGATGGAAAGGGCGTAAAAACTGGCGGATTTTCTCTGCTCGGCATGAGGTGTGTTGTTCTCAAATGTCCTGTGATTATTAAATCTGAAATGATATTCCCGGTTGTCTAATTTTTCATTGACACGAGCGGTTATCTTTCTTGCCATATCTCCAAGGGAAATATCGGCCTCTTTTTGTTTTGAAAAGTATACATCTGCGTCCGCAATGATGGACTGTCCGAAACGCATCGGGTTTTTCATATCGCTCTCTCTTGTTTCCCTGAAAAAGCCGGAACCCTCGTGCAAATTAAGGAAAAAATCGCTTTGGGCCATAAGACCTTTGAGTATCTCTACAATCTTGTCTTCGTAATACTCCTTGCTGTTTATAGGCACAAACCGCCGGTTCATGTCCCAGTTGATGGCCCTTTTATGCTCTATGATGGATAAAAAATTTGCCCGCGGCACAACAATTAAATTCCCTTTATGGAGCGCCATATCGGCATAGAGGTCTGCCGAGAGATACCCGCCCGGCTCATCACCCTGTATGCCGCCTATTATCATCAGGGTCTTTCCCTTTTCCGCGCCGTAAATTTTATAGACATTCAGTTCGTAGTCCGTGTCCTTGAAATAGACATCGTGAACGGTTTTGCAAAAACCGGTGCCGGTGAGAAATATGAGAAGCAATATTGCTGCAAGCGCATATATGCTTTTTTGGTTTATCATAAGGCCGCCTCTTTTTTAATAATGAGGTTTCCGTCTGCTGAAAATACGAACACATTTACCGCCTTTATGACGTTATCCATAGAGAGAGGGAATATTTGTTCCATGTGCTTTTGCCATTTTATGGAAAATCTATCACCCTTTTTAAAATCAACAGGGCTGCCGTTTTTTATCTCTATGCCCTCGGGAAAACAAAAATATGCCCCGCCGTAATCCACTACTATAAAAACATAACCTTGCGATATTTCGCCGATGCTGTTTGTCTTGACCAGGTCAAAGGCAATTATAAACCCATCGCCTTCTTCTGCCTTTTTAATCTGAAACCCATGCAATGAAACTTGCTCAATTTTTCCCCCTATCTCACGATCGGCATTCTTCTCGTTTGTTTGGTTTGTGGCAAGATCGGAGGCTGGTTCGGCAATGTCTTCGTGTTTGTTTGCCTTTGCCCCCATTTCTTTAATTCTTTCTTCTGCCGAATTTTTCTCTGCGGCTACGGAGGCAAGTTCATTGACCAGCCTATTTTTTTCAATATATAGCTTAAGGGAAAAAGCCGCAGAAATCATTAAAACGACCA
>CAZVZI010000413.1:0-1514 GCA_964631455.1 uncultured Thermodesulfobacteriota bacterium
GATTGTTTGACTCGAGGTTGAGCAAGAATCAGTTGATGCCTCTGGCAGAAAAACTCAGGCCCATATGGACTTCGTATGATTTGAACTCAATCGCTGCATTTACAAATTTTGAGATGTTTAAGCCGTACAACGAGCGGGATATAGATATTTTGTTCCTCGGTAATACCCATTCCAGCTATAACCGTCAAAAATTATTGCCGTTGCTTAATAGTCTGGAAGCGAAATATAATGTAATAACTCCCAAAAACGGCAGGCGCAGCAAAACAGAATTTTATGAATTGCTTAAACGCTCCAAAATCTGCGTCAGCCCTGACGGAAGGGGATGGGATACGCCAAAACATTATGAACTGCCCCTTTGCGGCGGCCTTTTGTTTCTTACCAGACCTACAATTGAACTTGGGATAGGCTTTAAAGACGGCGAAAACTGCATCTTTGTTGATAATCACTTCAGAGATTTTGAAGAACGCGCAGGATATTATCTGTCAAATCCTGCTTTGAGCGCCGCTATTGCCGGGAATGGATATGAATTTGCAAAAAAAACTTTAAGTAACATCAAGTTGGCTGAATATGTGCTTGAGACAATAAAGCAGGTTGTAAAAATATAATGGCACTGAAAAATATTCTTGTTTTAGATACAGGCAAGGAATGGGGTGGCGGGACAAACAGCCTGCTTGAGCTTCTCAAAAGAATTGATAAAAGCAAATATCATTTTACTGTCCTGTTTTATAACAATTACAGAAAGGGAAATGAATCCGACATAAAAACAGAGATTGAAAAACTTGGAATGGATTTTGTTTTATTGGAGAGAAAGAAGCAGTCTATCCTGGCAAAGATTTTAAAAGAGTGCGGAAGATTGTTTCTTTTCCCTGTCAAGAATATTAAAAAAAAGTATCTATTTTTTTTAGAGCAATACTTCAGGATTTGGCCAAGCGCAAAAAGAATCATTGAAGTTATAGAGAGACTCAAAATAGACCTTCTTTACATGAATAACCAGCCGTCATCAAATCTTGAAGGTATAATAGCTGCAAAGGTTGCAAATATTCCATGTATTCAGCACAGCCGTATTGGCGCTAATCTTAATAGAGTTGAAGTAGATGCAGTCAATAATTGGCTCACTAAAATGATCTGTGTTTCTCAAGGCGTTAAAGAAATGTTTGTGGCGCAAGGGGTGGAGGCATCAAAATGCGAAGTTGTTTATAATGGCATTGATCCTGATACGAAGCCAAAGCTTGCCGCTTCGGAAATCAGGAAAATGTGGGGGGTAGCAGAAAATGAGATTTTAATCGGCACGGTCGGGTCTCTTGTAAGAAGAAAACGGGTAAATGATTTGATAGAGGCATTGGCAGAATTACAGAGGCAAGATGCGAGGGGCAAGATAAATCCCCCTGTATCCCCCTTTGCTAAAGGGGGAATTTCTATCCCCCCCCCTTTACTAAAGGGGGGTGAGGGGGGATTAAAGTGCATAATTGTCGGCGACGGGCCTGAAAAAGACAATATTCAAAAACAGGTTTTAA
>CAZVZI010000413.1:1524-1745 GCA_964631455.1 uncultured Thermodesulfobacteriota bacterium
TTGCAGGTTTTCAAAGCGATGCAATATCGCATATCAATGCTATGGATATATTTGTGTTGCCGTCTGAAAATGAGGGTCTGCCGAGGGTTATACTTGAAGCAATGCTTATGGCAAAACCTGTTGTTGCATGCAATGTGACTGGTTCCGCAGAGCTTGTTCTCAATAACGAAATAGGTTTTCTTGTTCCAGCAGGAAAACCTGAGGCACTGGCAGTAACCATG
>CAZVZI010000414.1:0-1742 GCA_964631455.1 uncultured Thermodesulfobacteriota bacterium
AAAAACCTCGCTATTTCACAAACAGGCGATTTGCCTGTTTCCCCAAAAATCAAAATCTATTTTTGGGTCTCCCCTCCACAAAACGGATTAGCTTTCTTGAATTTTGCCCATAGACCTGCTCTCTTATAACCTCTTCGCTTAAGACTATCACCTCAGGTTTTACCCTTAATGCGGCCTGAAGCTCATCCATAATCATGCCGGCGGAACACGAGCCGTTGGCTGTCGAAACATAGACCTTTACGATATCGGAGCCGCTAAAATCGCCGGTTACCGCAACATAATATTCGGTAACGCCTGGTATCCTGTCCAGCACTGAATATATGGCCTGCGGGTAAAATGCCGTGCCGCGGTACTTTATCATCTGCTTCTTCCTTCCCAGTATAGGCCCAAGTCGAGGAGAAAACCTTCCGCAGCCGCACGGCTCATCTGCCAAAAAAGAAACATCGCCTGTTTTGAAACGGAGCAGGGGCATACCTTCTACGGCAAGGGGTGTTACAACAACCTCTCCTGTTTCCCCTGCGGCAAGGACTTCCCCTTGCTCATTCACAATCTCCACAATTGCCAGTTCAGGATGCAAGTGGCCGCCTTTCTGGGCAGCACATTCGCAAAATGTCGTGATAGTCTCTGTGGAGGCATATGTGGAGTATATCTTGGCCCCCCAGATTTTTTCAAGATGTTCTCCGACCTTGGAACACAAAAAGTTTTTGTCTCTTATAGGTTCGCCGATGCAAATCAGTTTGGCTACATTGCATTTTTTAGGGTCAATGCCCCTTGAGGTTAAAAATAGACCGAGCTTGCGCAGGAATGTCGGAACCCCGACAATGGCTGTAGGCCTCATCCGTTGAATTATCTCCGTATGGCTTGCAAAACTGCTCACACCGTTTCTGATGGCGGCGGCGCCAAGGCTCCTTATACCTAAAAAATATGCAAGCCCTGCAATGAAACACCTGTCCATGGTGCATGTGAGCAGAACAACATCATCCTGCGTCAAACCGCAGCCTGCCAGCGATACCTCCTCGTTATACGCCAGCCGCTTCAAATCGTTTTCGGTATACATCATTTTTGTTGGCTGGCCTGTGGTGCCTGACGATAGCACTATGTCAACTATCCGGGACATGGGAACAGCAAGCATATCATCATTGTGCCGCTCAAATACGGATTTGTCCGTAAAAGGAAGACCGGCAAGGCCGTCCAAACCTATCTTGCCAATCTCAATGTTCACCTCCTTAAACAGCGCGCGATAATATGGCGAACGAGCGGCAAGATAAAGGAGATGCTTGTGCAAGAGCTTTTCCTGAATCTTTTTAATTTCATCGGGTTTTGAGAACTCTATCTTTCTATGCTGACTGAACTCCGTCATGCCGCGCCCTCCATAATTGCCAATTCATTACTTATTATATCGCGCACCCGGTTCTTTAATGAAAAGGCATTACTGTCCTTATAATCATTCCATGTGATAGCCGGCAGCCTGCGCACCCTGATTATTCCCGGCCTCATAAGCAAAGACCCCTTGGGCGGGGTATTTTCATTTCCCGATATACAGATAGGAACAATGGGAACCTTTGCCCACAACGCAAGACGAAAGGCGGAACCGTGGAAATTCCCCATCTCCCTGCCCGCTGAGCGGGTTCCCTCAGGAAAAAAGACGATAGAGACATTCTCCCTGAGCAGCTTCACAGTCTTTTCTGCAAACAGTTCATAAGGCATGCGGTTGATATTCAGATAACCCGCCAGTTTTGCAT
>CAZVZI010000415.1:0-1736 GCA_964631455.1 uncultured Thermodesulfobacteriota bacterium
CTTCCGGCTGATACTCACATGCGGTTTAAAATGAGACGATTTCTTTTGGGCGGCTTTGACGAGCTCTTCTTCGCAAGGCAGCGGCGTTGTATAAACAAACCCGCACCCCGCGCATTTTACTATGGTAAAACCTCTCTTTTCCCCTATCTTGCTAAAATTATCTGTTGCGCATAAAATACAAGCCATTTAAAACCCCCTTAAACCTAGTAACCTACCTATCCTATCTTCCAAATCTCTCCTTAATAAGCTTATTCAGCGCCTGCGGGTTTGCCTGGCCCTTTGTAGCCTTCATTGCCTGACCCACAAAAAAGCTGAACAGTTTTTCCTTGCCTGCTTTATATTCAGCGGCTTCTTTGGGATTGGCCGCGATTACTGCGTCTATTGCCTTGATCAATGCGCCTTCGTCTGAAACCTGGACAAGCCCTTTTTCCTTTACTATTGCATCAGGCTCTTTGCCTGTTTTGTAAACCTCTTCAAATACCTCTTTTGCAGTTTTGAGATTAACGGCGCCTGCATCAACCATCCTGATAAGTTTTATAAGAATTTCCGGTTTTACTGGACAATCCTTTGCCTCTTTATTATCCTCTTTCAACAATCTCAAAAGCTCTCCCATAACCCAGTTTGAAACAATCTTTGGCTGATTGAATAGCTTAATGCATTCCTCATAATAATTTGCCAACTCTTTGCTTGCGGTCAGAACACCTGCATCATAAGACGGTATGCCGTATTCCTTTACAAACCTCTCCCTTTTTTCCGCAGGAAGCTCAGGCAAGGTTCTCTTTATCTCCGCTATCCATGCCTCGTCAATCTGCAAGGGGAGCAAATCCGGTTCCGGGAAATAGCGGTAATCATGCGCCTCTTCCTTGCTCCGCATTGAGATGGTTACTCCTTTATCAGAATCAAATAGCCGTGTTTCCTGAATAACCTTGCCTCCGTCTTCTATAACCTCTATCTGCCGGTCTATCTCATATTCAATGGCCTTTTGAACAAACCTGAATGAATTCATATTTTTCAATTCTGCCTTTGTGCCAAACTCCTTTTGTCTAACTGGTCTTACGGAGACATTGGCATCGCACCGGAAACTTCCCTCCTCCATGTTGCCGTCGCAGATTTCAAGATAGACAAGAATATCGCGCAATGCCTTTAAATACTCCACTGCCTCATCGGAAGTGCGTATGTCAGGTTCGCTCACAATCTCAATGAGCGGCACGCCTGCCCTGTTCAGGTCAACAAAGCTAAAATCCGAATCCTCATAACTTTCGCCATGCAGGAGTTTTCCCGCATCTTCTTCCATGTGTATCCTTGTTATGCCGATGCGCTTTTTGGCACCGTTGACTTCAATATCAATATAGCCCTTCTGTGTCAGAGGCTCATTATACTGAGAAATCTGATACCCCTTTGGCAGGTCGGGGTAAAAATAGTTTTTTCTCGCAAACATGCTTTTATCGTTAACCTTGCAATGCGTTGCCAAAGCCATCTTTACGGCATACTCAACTGCCGTCCTATTGAGAACTGGGAGTGTCCCAGGCATCCCAAGACACACCGGACAGACCTGCGTATTCGCCTCTGCGCCGAATTTTGTTGAGCATCCGCAAAAGACCTTTGAATTGGTCAAAAGCTGGGCATGAACTTCAAGACCTATTACTGCTTCGTATTTCATGTTTTATCACCGCGCCTTTTATTATTTTCTAACTGTTCACTGATTACTGTTCACTGTTTTACTGCATCCTGCATAT
>CAZVZI010000416.1:0-1731 GCA_964631455.1 uncultured Thermodesulfobacteriota bacterium
AACAACAATTAACGTTTTTCTGATACCCCGTCAGCTTGCTGCGGGGTAGTTCATTCGGGGATAAAAACCCTCGATAGAAACATTCGAGGGCAGGTATCGGGAATGACAGAAAAATGGTTTGTCAACAGGCTCTAAAGGTTTGATATGATGTTTTCATGACTGAAGTCTTGAGTTACAGTCTGGTGGAAGAAAAGGGGACAACATGCTGATTTTAGCCGTTCGGGGAAACCATGGATTCCCGTTTGCGTAGGAATGATTATAATATCAACAACTTTTTATCGGACACTACTGGAAAAATCCACAAAAGAAAATCACTTGACAGTAGAAGAGTGGCTGTTTAGAATAGCCAAATCAATCTTCGTAAAGTCACAACTACTTAACCCCTCACCCCAACCCTCTCCCTTGTCTGCGTGTGGACACGCACAGGCAGGCACAAGGGGCGAGGGGGCTTAGCATATTTCCCCCCTCCCTTGACCCCGCTTAGCGGGGTGATGGGAGGGAATTAAAGGAAGGGTGTGCCTTTGCATATTGATGCTTGAACTAAACGGCCTGTTGCCCAAACCACAAATGTCATTCCCGAATGGTTCTATCGGGAATCCAGTCTATGTAACCCCCGATTGAATCTATCGGGGGCAACAACTTCTGGATTCCCACTCCCCGCTTAAAGCATGCGGGGACAAGCTTCGTGGGAATGACATAAAAAATAGCAATTGGTGAGACAAATATATTTGGGCAACAGCCCCTAAAGTCTTTGCCTAAAGGCAGGAGGTTTGTAAGTTAATATGCCACCAAATACTATCAAAGAAGGTCTTGCCTTTGATGATGTTTTGTTGCTTCCCGCATACTCAACAATATTGCCCAGGGATGTAGACACTTCCACGCGCCTTACAAATTCAATCAGATTAAACATCCCTCTTTTAAGCTCGGCTATGGATACTGTTACGGAATCTCGCATGGCCATAGCGATAGCGCAGGAAGGGGGTATGGGAATAATCCACAAGAATCTGACTATAGAAGAACAGGCTGCTGAGGTTGATAAGGTAAAGAAATATGAAAGCGTTGTTATCATGAAACCGAGAACCCTTGAGCCAGAACAACGATTGGCCGATGCATTACAGATAAAGAGGATTGAGCAGATATCCAGTTTTCCGATTGTGAAAAATGGAAGGCTCGTTGGCATACTTACAAACAGAGATTTGAGGTTTGAGAAGAATCCCAATAAAAAGATATCAGAGGTAATGATAAAGAATGTCATAACAGCGCCTGCTGGCACATCCATTGAAAAGGCAAAGGAGATACTTCATCGTCATAGAGTAGAAAAACTTCCCCTTATTGATAAAAATGGCCAATTGAAAGGTCTTATAACCTTTACTGATATAGAAAAGCGTGAAAAATATCCGAATTCTTGCAAGGATAAACTTGGTAGATTGATGGTCGGCGCTGCAGTTGGTGTCTCATTTGACCGGGAGGAGAGGGTAGAGGCGCTTTTAAACGCAGGCGCTGATGTGATTGTTATTGATACAGCCCATGGCCACAGCAAAGGCGTAATCAATGCTACAAAGGACACAAGGAAAAACTTTCCAAAATGTCAGCTTATAGCAGGCAATGTTGGCACCTATGAAGGCGCTGAGGCGCTTATAAAATGCGGCGTAGATGCCATAAAGGTCGGCATTGGCCCAGGCTCAATATGCACCACCACGTCGGTAACACCCCTGAAATGCTTTTTTATAT
>CAZVZI010000417.1:0-1731 GCA_964631455.1 uncultured Thermodesulfobacteriota bacterium
GTATTCTTAAAATTATTTACAAACCGCAAGGCTGCCTCTCTTCTGCTGCCCGCAAAAAAACCGTCTGCAAAGACTGCGCCTTCCACATATTTGCCTGCCAGTTCAATCAGCTTTGGAGAATTCCATCCATTTGACCCAAGGAGTTTAACATCCTTAATGTTATAATATGCAAGATGTGGGGCTACAAGGCCGATGGTATCAAAATAGTCAGGCATATAAAGGGCGTCTGCTGTTACCGTAGTTTCAAATATTTTTATCTTTCTTCGGCCTTCCTTTTTCTCGGTCTCTTTTATTTTAAATAATTTCGTAATCTCTTTCCCAAAATATGTCTGCCCCTCTTTGTATTGCTCTTCAGCCGCTATTTCACCTTTGTTTTTCTTAACCTCCTCTTTAAAGAGATTGGCAAGCTCTATTCCATACGGGCTGCTTGGGTAAAGTATGGCAAACTTTTTATGGTTTAACTTGTTTATGGCATAACCGGCAACAGCCTTTGCCTGTTCAGACGGCAATAAAAAATTCCTGAACACATAATCGCCGGTATTGGTAAGCCCCTCCTTCTGCGAAAGTGTAATTATCGGCGTCTTTAATTCCTGCGCCTTGCTTACAACATCCGTTGCGGTTATGCTCAGAAGCGGACCTATAATGCCGATAATATTTTCGCTTAAGACAAGCTCTTCCACAGCCTTTGCCGAAAGAGCAGGGTCGTCTCTGGTGTCTTTTACAATTACCTCCACATCGGCGGTTTTGACATTGTCTTGCCCCCTTGTTTCAAATACGCCTGCTGCAAGCAATACCCCCTTCAATGCCTGCTCGCCGAATGCGGCATACTTCCCGCTCAAAGGCAGGATGACGCCTATTTTTGACGTGGATACGGATTCAGAGGAGGCGGAAGATGGCGCTTCCAGCGCAAATGCCGCGTGAACAAACAGTAAGCAGAGAACAGTGAACAGTGAACAGTGAACAGTGAACAGTTTTTGAAACTGATAACTGATAACTGATAACTGACTTCTGACTTCCGGCTTATTCTTCATCCAAACAATTCCTTGACCTTTTCCAGAAAATTTTTCTTCAGCGGGGTCGTCTCTTCTCCGCTTATTCCGGCAAATTCTTCCAGAAGCTCTTTTTGCCGGGATGTAAGCCTTGTCGGGGTTTCCACCTTTATCATCACATTTTGGTCGCCCCTTCGGCCTGTATGGAGCGAGGCTATGCCCTTGTTCTTAAGCCTGAATACCTTTCCTGACTGGGTTCCGGCCGGAACCTTGAGCTTGACATTCCCTTCAATCGTCGGGACATCTATTTCGCAGCCGATGGCAGCCTGAGGAAAGCTTATCGGCACATCGCAAACTATATCGTCATTTTGTCTCTGAAATATGGGATGAGGTTTGACGCTTATGATTATATAAAGGTCTCCGGAAGGCCCGCCGTGGATGCCGGATTCTCCTTCAGCGGAAAGTCTCAGCCTTGTATCTGTTTCAACTCCGGGCGGAATCTTGACATTGAGGCTCTTTATTTCTTTTACCCTACCTATGCCGCTGCATTCAGCGCAGGCGTACTTTATGACAGTCCCTTCGCCCCTGCACCTGGAGCACGGACGCGATATACTGAAAAAACCCTGCTGGTAGCTGACCTGTCCCCTTCCATGGCAGGCCGGGCATTGCGTGGGAGATGTTCCCGGCTTTGCGCCGCTTCCGTGGCATTTTTGACATTTTGCCGTTTTTGGGATTTTTATCT
>CAZVZI010000418.1:0-1727 GCA_964631455.1 uncultured Thermodesulfobacteriota bacterium
ACCTTGTGCGGAAAAATGGAGTATGTAACCTTAGATGTTATCGGCAGCGCAAGATGCCTTGTTCTGACAATCTTCGGCTTCATCTTAGAAAGCCTTCCTGATATTGCGCCAAGCATGCTGTCTTTGCCGCTGTGGGTGCAGATGATATTGACATTTTCTTGTTTTATAATCTTTAAGATGGAGAAAATGGCAGATGGTGAAATGCTATGTTCCATCCTCACTGCTCTTATCTCTATGCCATTTTCAGCCCCAGCCTTTGCCAGTTTGCTGTCAGATGGACACGCAATGATAACCCTTGCGCCCATTTTTTTTAAACCAATGGATTCCTTGAGCGTCCTGTTTTCCTGTCCTCCCCATCCCTTTGAGGATTCTGTGTGAAGTATTGTAAAAGACATATCAGGAACTCTTCCTTGCTATAACAATGATATGGTCGCCAAGAAGAATTTGCTTTGAATAGAGAAAACAGAGCATCTCCAGCTTCTTCTTGTCCTGGTTTAAGGCAGGCATCAGCTTGTATAAGCCTTTACATATCAAAAATAAAGGGAATTCTATATACCGATACCGTGAGGTCTCCAGCCTCTCTACGACGAAACCGTTGCAATTCAAAAGCTGAAAGATTTCCACAAAGGAGAGAGGGGTGTAAATAGTTTTATCCCACTCCCTTCCCTCTTTATTCTTCTTGAACGGTTTGAAGTATTTAAAATACCCCCTGTTTAAGAAAAAGATGCGGGAGCTCAAGTTGAGTATATTGGGCATGCTTATAACCAATAGGCCGTCCTTTTTTACGATCCTCCCTAATTCTCTGAAGAGGTGCTTATGATTTTCAAAGTACTGAAGAGATTCCATGCAGGTTACAAACTGAAATTGATCCGATTTAAAAGGCAAGGAGTGATTCGTATCGGCTTGCACAAATGGGGCGGTAACCTTTGATGGTAGATACAGGTCGCAAAAAAGTGTTGTATAACCTGCTTCTTTCAATTTTGACACAAATTCGCCGTCTCCGCCTGCGATATCAAGCAGCAGACCTTTTTTATCATTATCTTTCAGTATATTCAAAACTATCTCATGGACTTGTTTCATAAACCCTTCAGATATCCTTCTATATATTTCATCACTTCATCAACACTTATATCTTCAAGGCAGTCGCTTATCTTGCTTCCATCGCAGCCATCCTTGCCGCATGGGATGCAGTCCCAATCTCTTTGTATTACAGTATGCTTCCCAAAGGTCTGTATTCCATTTCTTTTTGCATAAGGTTTTTCTTCTGACTCCTGACTGTAGTTATTCTCCCACGGCCCCCAGTGAAATGCGCCTGAAGGCCCGAAAAGCGCCACTACAGGCGTATTAACAGCAGCGGCGATGTGCATGGGCGCTGAGTCCACGCCAAAAAACAGCTTTGCCCTTTTTGAAATTGCGCCGAGTTTTTTAAGGCTTATATTCCCTATGAAGGCAATGGGTTTATTTTTGGTCAGCTCTATAATCTTATTTATCTTATCTATCTCTCTCTTATCAGGGCCGCATGTGACAATAACCTTTGCCCCATATTCTTCCTGAATACGGTCAATGACATCCGCCACAGCCTCATCTCTCCAGCATTTAAAAAGCCAGCGGGAGGTTGGATGGATATGGATGATAATATCTTCTTCTCTTACACCTTTTTCTCTTAGAATATTTTTTAACCATTCCCCGTCTTGCTGTGGAATATAAAAATCAACGGTTACAGGCGG
>CAZVZI010000419.1:0-1718 GCA_964631455.1 uncultured Thermodesulfobacteriota bacterium
CAAAAGTTAAAGCCAAATCAGCGGTCATTGTCTCTGGCCTCGAGAATGTTTTGGTTAAGTTTTCTAAATGCTGCGGCCCGATTCCCGGGGATAAAATAATTGGTTTTGTGACCCGAGGAAGGGGGATTGCAGTGCATAAGAGTGATTGTCATAACATTACCGGCTCAAAAGAGACTAAAGATAAGTTTGTTAAAGTTGATTGGAATCCTCAAAGTGGCGGGTTGTTTCCTGTCGCTATTATTGTTGAGGCGCGGGACAGGGTAGGGCTGCTCAAGGATATTTTAGGCCAGATTGTTGAGGTAGAGACCAATATTTCTTCTGCCAAGATAATTTCTAAGACCGGGAGTACCGCGCTGATTAAAATTACTGTTGATGTCCAGGATGCCGCTCATCTGGATAAAGTCTTTGCCGTCATCCGCAAAATGCGCGATGTCTATGATGTGAGACGGTAAAAGGCTGGGTGTCGCGAAAAAAATTAAAAAGAAAAATTTAATAGGAAGTGTTCGAGAAATTAGATATTTCCAGCTGTTACAAGCCTAAGTATTGCATTATCAGGCATTGATTCAAAACCGTCCAAGCGAGCAAAAACAAAGTCGACGTTTACTTCAGGGAATGAAAATACGCTCCCCTTTACTAGTTCATTTCCCATGTATGAAGGAACTCTGGCCTGATCAAGTATTCGCCGCACGGCCAGATGATATTCAAAGGTACGAGCATCAGGTTGTAATAATGGTTCTTGAAATGAAGCATATGGGGTAGTAACATTATGCGTTACCGAATCAATTAAGTGCAAACTGGCCAATAATTGAATGCCTTTGCGATAATCATCAATTGAATCTAATCCATCCATAAGAGTTACAAAAATTTGCGCAAAACCCGCGGCTCTCGCATGGGCTAAGATGCCTTTTATCTGTTCCATCGGAATGCCTTTATATTTGCCGAGCAACGATCTTCTTTTCTGATCATTAAAGACCTCAATGGTAAACTCGAGCGGGCGACTGCCAGCATGTTCCTTTAATTGCCTTAGGCCGTCAAGAGATCTGATTTCATGTCCAAGATAGCCAACTTCACCACGGAATAAATGGGTTTTTAAGAGTTGTGATAAGCGGCTGATATAAGCAAGGCTTTTCGCCTCACTGCCAAAGGTGCTCGTAATTAGGGCAACATGCTTAACACGAGGGAAAATATCTGGATATTGCGCAACTATCTCTGCTACCAATTTTTCAGGAGAAAGCCAATATCTCCCACATAATTCTTCAGTTGTCGGCATGACATTTAAGCGTCCGCAAGGCAGACAAGATTTACAAGCATAATTTAATGGATGCAACTTTAACGTTAAGTTGGCGCCATTCGCATCTGGTTCAGCCGATGCTAAATCAGATAAATAGAAACCCTTGTGTTTTTTAGAAAATATTTTCCCGCCATTTGTAGCAATACGAATATTTATGTCATGGCCATAATAAGTGAGTTGGCCTGCCCTGGTTAATTTATATGGGGTTTCTCCTTCTGGTTTTTGGGCGAGCATTATCGGGGCACAGACAAGGCCATTTGATTGGTCATCTATCAAGCGTAAGCCAAACTTTTTGTATCTTACAGCCCCGGCCAATCTCGGATTGCTTATTTTGGCGACAGGTAAAACATGAGACTCGCCTTCGACATTTATTCCCCATAGTAATAAATTTTGCCTGTGATAAAGCTGGCTGGATAAACCTAGAGCG
>CAZVZI010000420.1:0-1707 GCA_964631455.1 uncultured Thermodesulfobacteriota bacterium
TTGAATACCCTGAGGCAATGGACAGAAATACATACTGCATATTATGTACAGAATGCATAAAAACATGCCCAAATGAAAATATTGCAGTAAACCTAAGACCTGTAACAAAAGAACTTGCACAACCCTCTGACAGGGGTCTTGATGAAAGTTTAATGATACTCGTCGCCTTTGCAGTTGTAATCTTTCACAGCATAACAATGATACCGGCATGGTTTCAATGGACTGATTATATTATGTTACATACAGGGATAGAGCCGTATGCGCTTGTAACAATTGCACTCTTTGGGTTTGTTGGCCTTACCATTTTTATATATTCCATTTTTATTTTGTTAACTCAAAACTCAAAACTCAAAACTCAAAACTCTTTTATCAACTTTGCCTACCCATTAATCCCTCTTGCCCTTTTATTCCATTTAAGCCACAATCTTTTTCATTTATTCGGGGAGGGGAAGAACCTGATCATCGTATCATCTGACCCATTTGGCTGGGGTTGGGATATTTTGGGAACCAGGGGATTGAGGTTGGAACAGGTTTTGTCGTTTAATAGTATATATTACCTTCAAATTATGCTTACGCTATTAGGATTTGGTTATGCGCTGTATCTTTCTTACAGGACTTCTTCTCTGGATTTTAATAGAAAGGGATTTGTTTTTATAATCATAATGATATTATGCTTAACTGCGCTTCATGTCTTGATGCTCAATCAACCTATGATGATGCGGATGGAACATGATATGATGCAGATGGCACACTGAAACAGTCAAGGGTTGTGAGTCATGAGCCAGAGGCAAGGAGGCAAAGACGCAGATATCAGGAGTTACAGGCAAAGCTATATTTTAGATTATACACAGGGAGGTGTAATTTATGGAAGAAAATGAGGTAAAAAGAGAAAAGACCCAGAGGGAGATTGAGGAGGAAAAGGCAGAGGAGATGGCAAAGGCATCGGTTCACTATGCCAAATGCGGCGAATGCGGCATAAGTCTGCCTGTTGACCAGATGTCGGACAATGGAAATTATATTGTATGTCCGAAGTGTCTGTAAAAGATAAACCCATAGACAAGATAGGTACAGGCAATGCAAAAATTTCAAAAGGCGATAAATCTGTTTGATAATTATTACGACATGATGGCTGATAAGGTCAGAATGGATGCCTATGAGAAGGCAATATCAAAGACTGTCAAAAAAGGGGATGCTGTCCTTGACCTCGGATGCGGGCTGGGGATACTTTCTTTTCTCGCAGTCAAGGCAGGGGCTGAAAAGGTGTATGCCATTGAAAAGACGGATGCAATAAATCTGGCAAAAGAGATTGCAAAGAAAAACAGGATAGATGACAGGATAGTCTTTATTGAAGGTGTTTCAAAGGATATTACACTTCCTGAAAAGGTGGATGTTATAGTTTCGGAAACACTGGGCAGTTTTGCAGTTGATGAGAATAGCATTGAATTCATAATAGATGCAAGGAAGAGATTTTTAAAACAAGGCGGCAGGATGGTTCCAGAGGCTTTAAAACTCTTTCTTGTGCCTGTGGAAAGTAAGAACATCTATAAAAAGGCGGCGTTTTGGAAGGATGTTGCAGGCTTTGATTTTTCTTATGCAAAGGATGAACTTACAAAAAGGCTTTTGATAGAGGATATAAAAAAAGAGGATTTTTTATCAAAACCTCTGCTGTATAAAGGCATAGACCTTGTTGAGACAAATGAAACATCA
>CAZVZI010000421.1:0-1705 GCA_964631455.1 uncultured Thermodesulfobacteriota bacterium
AATCGGTATCATTGAGATAGATACGGCAATGGGCACAAAAAGGAAAAAATACCCCATAGACACAGTCATGCCGAAACCCTTGGATATAAGATAAAATATGCTGATGCTTATAAACTGTATAACAAACGACACTCCAAACGCCTTTAAAAGAATACGGGGGTTGCTTTTATAAAGCATGACCGCATTATAAAGCGATTCAATCTTTTCATTTATGCCGAACAGCTTTATCCTGCCGATTATTACGAGCGCCCAGTTATGAAGGCTCTTATTCCATAGAATAAGGCTTGATAAAAAGAAAGCGCTTGCAAGCGCTATGATAAGGGTCGGGGCGTATGTATCTTTTATGTAGCTGTAGCCAAACATAAGCGAGACAACTGCGATGGTAACCAGGGCAAAGAAACCTGTAAATCTGTCCAGAAATACTGAGGCAAGGGAGTTGCCGCCCTTTCCTGAGAATTTATACAGGTAATAGCTTTTCACCACATCGCCGCCTATGGCTGTCGGAAGGAAGATATTGAAAAACATGCCCACATAATACAAAGAAACCAGTTTTAAAAACGGCACATGAATTCCTGCATTAGGCAGAAATAAAGACCATCTGTATGTGGATATAATCTGTGAAACTGCGTATAAAAGCGCTACTACCGCAAGCATCAGGAAATTCATAGACTGCATAATTGTCCAGACATTCCCCATATCCGCTTTTTTAAAGAGGAAAACAAGAAGGGCGATGCTGACCGACACCTTCAAGATTAAAAATATAATTTTCTTCACAGTGTCTCCTTATCGTAAAATCTTTTTGATAGTGTAGATTGGTTTTCCTTGCGATTCATGATAAATCCTTGCAAGCATCTCGCCTAAGAGCCCCATGACAACAAGCTGTGCCCCAAGAATTATAAACAATATGGCCAGCAAAAGAAGTGGCCTGCCGCCTATCTGATGGCCGAGTATCAGCTTGTCATAACTTAGATACAGAGATATTAAAAAACCTGTTCCGCCCAATATTAGCCCCGGCGAGCCAAAGGCATGTATGGGCCGGGTGGAAAAACTCTGTAGAAACTTTACTGTGATGAGGTCAAGTATAACCCTTATGGTTCTTCCGATGCCGTATTTTGATTTTCCGAATCTTCTCTGGTGGTGTTCCACAATCTCTTCTGCAATGGATGCGCCTGCCCAGCTGGCAATAGCAGGGATAAACCTGTGCATCTCTCCATAAAGACGCACATGTTTTATGACGTCTTTTCTGTATGCCTTGAGAGTGCAGCCGTAATCGTGGAGATACGTCCCTGTTACCTTTGATATAAGCCAGTTTGCCATTATTGACGGCAGCCTCCTTGAAAAGAACGGGTCCTTTCTATTCTTTCTCCACCCGCTTACCACATCATAGTCTTTCGCCTTTTCAACAAGCCTTGGAATATCTTTGGGGTCATTTTGCAAGTCTGCGTCCATTGTAATGATAATATCCCCTCTGGCGTTATCAAAACCGGCTGCCATTGCAGCGGTCTGGCCGAAATTACGCCTGAAGCTTACGACAACAACATTTGCATCCGTTTTTTGAATACCGCTTAAGATTTTGAAGCTGTTGTCCCTGCTCCCGTCATCAACAAATATAATCTCGTAATTCAACCGAATGCCGCCCATTGCATCCTTTACGGCTTTGTAAAGAACAGGAATGCTTTCCTCTTCATTATATATCGGCACAACT
>CAZVZI010000422.1:0-1704 GCA_964631455.1 uncultured Thermodesulfobacteriota bacterium
GTTCTATTCCCGCGTCAACCGCCTCCATAATCGCATCCGCTGCAAACGCAGCAGGCACATAGATAACCGAGGCATTGGCCTTTGTCTTTTTTACCGCTTCATCAACCGTATCAAATACAGGGATGTTATCTACCTTGGCGCCGCCTTTGCCCGGCGTTACGCCGCCCACCATCTTTGTGCCATATTGAACCATCTGGCGCGTATGAAAGGTTCCTTGCTCGCCAGTAATGCCTTGGCAAATAACCCGTGTATTTTTATTGACAAGAATGCTCACGAAACCTCCATAGTTTCAGGGTCAGAGGGTCAAAGGGTCATAGAGTCAAAGTTTTTTTCTCTGACACTCTGACACTGTGACTCTTTGACTCTTATTTCTTTGCCGCCTTAACTACCTTCTCTGCCGCCTCGTTCATCTTATCGGCAGTTATAATATTCAGCCCTGACTCTGCCAGAATTTTTCTCCCCAAATCCACATTCGTCCCCTGAAGCCGCACCACCAGCGGAACCTTCACGCCCACCTCTTTTGCCGCTGCGATAACCCCTTCTGCTATTATATCGCATCTCATGATTCCGCCGAAGATATTTATTAAAACAGCCTTGACCTTCGGATCAGACATCAAAATCTTAAATGCCACTGTAACCTGCTCTTTGTTCGCCCCACCGCCCACATCAAGAAAATTCGCAGGCATGCCGCCGTAGAGCTTTATAATATCCATTGTGGCCATGGCAAGACCGGCGCCATTTACCATACAACCGATATTGCCGTCAAGCGCGACATAATTTAGGCTGTAGCGCGAAGCCTCTACCTCTTTCGGGTCTTCCTCATCCAGATCTCTCATATCATGGACATCCTTGTGCCTGAAAAGCCCGTTGTCATCAAAACCCATCTTTGCGTCCAGAGCCATAATATTGCCGTCTTTGGTTATAACCAAAGGATTTATCTCAGCCATAGAGCAATCCGAATCGACAAACGCCTGATACAAGCCCATCATAAATTTTACAGCCTTGTTTACCAGCGACTTGTCTATGCCCAGGCCGAATGCAAGTTTTCTTGCCTGAAACGGTATCAGGCCGACTGCCGGATCGACATATTCCTTTAAAATCTTTTCAGGGCTTTTTGCTGCCACCTCTTCTATCTCAACGCCGCCCTCCTGAGATGCCATCACAACAACCCTCTGCCTTGCCCTGTCCACAACCAATCCGAGATACAACTCCCTTGCAATCTGGCAACCTTCTTCTATCAGAACCTTTTTTACCTCTTTGCCTTCGGGCCCGGTTTGATGCGTAACGAGTTTCTTGCCGATGATTTCTTCTGCGTGCTGCTTTGCCTCCTGATGATTCTTCGCCAGTTTCACTCCACCAGCCTTCCCGCGTCCGCCAGCGTGTATCTGCGCCTTGACAACGCAGAGTTTGTCTCCCATAAAATTCTTGGCAATATCCTCCGCCTCATCGGGCGTAAACGCAACCCTGCCTTTAGGCACGGCAACGCCGTATTTTGCCAATATCTCTTTTGCCTGATATTCGTGGATGTTCACTTTTACGCGACCTCCTCAAGAAATAAAAAAAACCGTAAGGACTTTCCGTCGAGAGTCGTGAGCCCAACCTTGCCCCCGAATGCTTCTATCGGGGGTCAAAACTCTCAGCTAAATCGCCCAGACGGTCGGCCTATCCCTTCCATCTTCCGCTTACCGGTGGTAACCACCTTTA
>CAZVZI010000423.1:0-240 GCA_964631455.1 uncultured Thermodesulfobacteriota bacterium
TCTGTTATCTTTTTCCCATTTACAAAAGTGCCGTTTGTGCTGTTAATGTCCGTTACGATAAAAGAGTCTTCTTTTTTCTCTATCTTTGCATGATGCCCTGAAACGGACATGTGGTCAATGCATATATCATTGTCTTCTTTTCTTCCGATGGTCAAGGAGGGCTTGTCAAGATTATATTCCTTGATAATGACACTCTGGAATTTAAGGATAAGTTTTGGCATATCAATAAAACATTTTATA
>CAZVZI010000423.1:250-1686 GCA_964631455.1 uncultured Thermodesulfobacteriota bacterium
TTCTGCCTGTGCGCCGCATACGGGGCACCTGCTAGGGGCAGGGCCATTTGCTTTATAGCCACAATTGGAACAGATATTAATTTCGTTTGCCGCCAAATCACTTCCGGGCTTCATGGCATCCATTGCATCTAAAAGAGAAACCGTATGCGGTTTTTCTATTTTCAGAGTTGAAGCACTTTGCCCTATAGGCTTGGGGGCTTCCGGAGGTTTTATCGTAGTCTTCTCTGCCGGCGGAATAGACCGAGGTTTCTCCAGTGCAGAAACCCTTTGCCCTTCGAATGGTTTTATAGTTGTCTTGCCGGCGGAAGATATTTCATCAATCTTTCTTTTGCCTTCCTCCGATGCCTTTTCCTGCTCCTTGTCTTTTCTTAATAATAGCGCATGAAGTTTTCCCATATGCGCCTTCTCTTCTTTTGCCATGTCCAAAAAGATATTTTTTAAGTCTGTATTTTCAACCGATACTGCCATTTGTTCATAAAGGTTGATGGCGTCCATCTCTGCTATTATTCCGGATCTTAACATCTGATCAAAATCTTTTTTCTTTGTTTTGTCCGAATTTAAGGACGTTTTTGGCAACATACAATTCCTCACATTGAAAATTTCGACTTATCTAATTGCTGCTACCGGCTTTCTCTTTATTTTCATAAAAACTTAACCAGCACCGTTGTTATATTATCATCCCCGCCGTTAAAATTTGCAAGCCCTATAAGCTCTTCACAGGCATTGCCCAGATTGTCGTTGCACCGGTTGATAATGTCAAGCATATCTTTATCCTCTGCAAGAGATGAAAGGCCGTCGGAGCAGATGAGTATCAAATCGCCTTTTTTGATTTCCTCATCCCTTGTGTCCACCTCAACGGCCTGCGCTGTCCCGACCGCCCTTGTAATAACATTTTTATGCGCCGACTTTTTGGCGTCTTCCGCTGTTATAAGCCCCATGGAAACCTGCAAGGCAACCATGGAATGGTCTTTGGAAAGCTGTTCAATATTGTTATTTCTTACCCTGTAAATTCTGCTGTCGCCTACATTTGCCGCCGCAAAACTGCCGTTGCAGACAAGGATGCCGGCAATGGTTGTACCCATCCCTTTCATCCCCTGCCCTTTTTCCGCCATCTCAAACACGGCTTTGTTTGCAAGCTGTATCGCCCTTGCGAAGATTTCAGAATTCGGCGGCCCCTTTCTAAGCCAGTCTGTAAGGCTCAGATTTACCACTTCAACCGCTGTCTGACTTGCTATCTCGCCCGCCGAATGGCCGCCCATCCCGTCTGCCACAAGAAAAAGCCCGATATCCTCCGCAACGCAGAAGCTGTCCTCGTTGAGCTTTCTTTTTTTGCCCACATCCGTTTTTGCTGAAAATTTTATGTTCACGAACTGCCTCGCTTATTTTGAATTATTATTAATTGTTATAACATCATTGACATCTCCATTCATCTGCCG
>CAZVZI010000424.1:0-1682 GCA_964631455.1 uncultured Thermodesulfobacteriota bacterium
GACATTCGGGCATGACAATTTTTTTAAAGGTAGTTTTTCAGAGTGTCCTATACCTTACCTTGAAAATTTCTGTCTTAAGACAGAAATTTTCCACTGTGAATAGAAGGACTTTTATGCAAAATAAAAATTCATCACTAACAGGTTATATACTCATAGCCGTTTCTGCTGTAACCTTTTCAGCTAAAGGCATCTTTGCCAAAATTCTTTACAGTTACGGCCTTGATCCTGTAACGCTTCTGGCATTGCGGTTTGCTATTGCTTTGCCGTTTTTCTGGGGGCTTCTCTTCATCTATCAATCAGAGCGGGTTGGAAGGAGAGACCTTTTGTTGCTCATATTAAGCGGCCTTGTAGGCTTTTATCTTTCAGCGCTTGCCGATTTTTACGGTCTTCTCTATATTGATGCGTCGCTGGAGAGGACAATAATTTATTCATTTCCGACAATGGTGGTGATACTTACAGCGGTTTTATTTAAAGAAAGGATAGATGGCAGAAAACTATTTGCTCTGATGCTGACTTACGGCGGCCTGATTCTGGCTCTTAAGGTTTTTAACGGAAATCTTAACGGCCATTTTCTGGGCGCAGGGCTTGTGCTTTTTTCAGCTTTTGTAGGCGCTTTGAGTTATATTCTTACAGAGGCATTGAGCAAAAGGGTTTCTTCTGTTAAGATTTCCACATATTCAATAACAGCCTGCGCCTTTGCATTTTTAGGAACATGGCGCGGATCATATATACCACACGACATGAAAGTGTGGAGCATACTATTCCTTCTGGCATTTATCTCCACATTTATCCCTGTTGTAACATTGGCTATGGGAATAAAGAGGATAGGCGCCAGCAGGGCTGCGATTGTCAGCTCCATAGGGCCGGTATCCACTGCTTTTCTTGCCTATATTTTCCTTGGCGAGCAGATGGATTTGATACAGGTCATCGGAATGATATTGGTGATGGCAGGGGTATTGGTTATTTCGGTAAAAGGAAAGGATATTCCTGATACGGCATGAGCAAGTAGGGTGGGCTGCGCCCACCATTTAGATTGTGCCGTATTTTTGGTGGGCATAGCCCACCCTACAATCTGACATTAACTGTAGGTATAAAAGGGTTGGTGCAAACAAGGCTGCTGTTGTAAGTACTCTTGGGTCTATATCAACTGCAATTCTTGCCCATATCTTTCTCGGGGAGGGGATGGATTCTATACAGGTCATCGGGATGATATTTGTGACGGCAGGGGTGTTGGTTATTTCTACCGGGCGTAAGGAGAATATGTATGCGCCGCAATGAGAAGGTAATAAAAGATAAGGAGATTATCATAGATGTGCTCAACCGATGCCATATTGGAAGGCTTGGGACAATCGGTAGGGATGGCTATCCAATGGTAAAGCCTCTCAACTTTGCTTACTATGACGACAAGATCTATTTTCACACGGCAAAGGAAGGGGAAAAGATTGAGGATATGAAAAGAGATAGCCGTGTCTGTTTTGAAGTTGATTTGCCAATTGCGTATGTCAAGGCAAAAAATAATCCGTGCGAGGCTGACTATCTCTACAGGAGCGTAATTATCAAAGGAGGGGCTAAAATCATTGAGGACATGGATGAAAAACTCTTTGCCCTCAAATGTCTAATGGAGAAGCATCAGCCCGACGGCGGATACGGAGAATACACAGAAGAAAAATTAAACAAGGTCG
>CAZVZI010000425.1:0-1670 GCA_964631455.1 uncultured Thermodesulfobacteriota bacterium
AAAATGAATGATATTACTCAGCTCATCCTCGTTGACATAAGGCAGGCAACAAGGATTGGCAAATTCGCAGAGATTATCAACAAACAAGGCCTTGATATTCACATCTATGACCATCACCCAAAATCTCCAGACGATATTCACGGCTCATTTGAAATAACCCACCCCTACGGCGCCACTACCACTATTTTAACGCTCATTATCAAGGAAAAGGGAATTGAGCTTGCCCCTGAAGAGGCAACAGTGCTCATGCTGGGGATTTATGAGGATACAGGCAGTCTTGCCTTTTCATCCACTACCGTGCAGGACTATGAGGCTGCTGCATTTCTATTATCCAAAGGCGCTAATCTCAATGTCGTATCCGATATGATTACCAAAGAGCTTACTGCTGAACAGGTTTCTCTACTGAATGATCTTCTCCAGTCTGCGACTACCTATGCTATTGGCGGGGTTGATGTGGTGATTGTCGAGGCATCCGCAGATAAATATATGGGCGACCTCGCGGTCCTCGTGCATCGGCTTAAGGATATTGAAAATATCAACTGCCTCTTTGCCATTATCAGCATGGAGGATAGGATTCACCTTATTGCAAGGAGCAGACTTAAAGAGGTAAATGCAGGAGAGATTGCACAGGCGCTCGGCGGCGGCGGCCATCCAACTGCTGCCTCTGCCACTTTAAAAGGCATTACGCTCATCCAGGCCAAAGAGAGGCTCATTGCGGTTTTAAAGGACAAGATTACCCCGAAAAAATTTGCGCGGGACATCATGTCCAGTCCTCCCATAATCCTTTCAGAAAATACGTTTATTAACGATGCAAAAGATACGTTTCTACGATATGGCATAAACGCAGCGCCTGTTATAAGAGATAATAAGGTTTTGGGGATTATCACAAGGCAGGTAGTTGAAAAGGCCATTTTCCATGGATTGAAGGATGTGTCTGTAAAAGAATATATGAGCACAGAGTTTGAGGCAGTTCCCTCTGCCGCATCTATACAAGAGGTTCAGGACGCAATAATCGGGCATCGCCAGAGGCTTCTGCCCGTGATAGATAAGGATAAGCTTGTGGGTATTATAACCCGCACAGACCTTTTAAGGCTCCTTCATGAAGAGCTCAAGATAGAACCTTACTCAGCAGAAGAGACGCCTCTTAAAAGACATAAAACAATTACACGGCTTATGCAGGATAGACTGCCGGAGAAGGTGTTAGATATTTTAAGAAACGCCGGCAAGGTAGCTGAGGAGTTGGGTTTTAAGGCATATACAGTAGGGGGTTTTGTAAGAGACATAATCCTGAATTACGAAAACCTTGATGTTGATATTGTGATAGAGGGCGACGGCATTGCCTTTGCCAATGCCTTTGCAAAAAAATTTGGATGCCGTGTGAAAAGCCACGAGAGATTTGGCACAGCGGTCATTGTGTTTCCCGATGGATTTAAGATTGATATAGCAACTGCAAGGCTGGAGTATTATGAAAAACCCGGCGCGCTGCCGACAGTTGAATTGTCCTCTTTAAAGCTTGATTTATACAGAAGGGATTTTACAATCAACACCCTTTCCGCAGCGCTTAACCCCAAAGATTTCGGCGAGCTCATAGACTTTTTCGGCGCCCAGCGTGATATAAAAGAAAAGGCTATCAGAGTTTTGCACAATTTAAGCTTTGTTGAAGACCCTAC
>CAZVZI010000426.1:0-1661 GCA_964631455.1 uncultured Thermodesulfobacteriota bacterium
TCCCTGTTCAATCCCAACAAACAGGTCATCAATAGTTTTAATCCCATCCTTTGTCAATAATGCTAAAAAATTAGCATCTTTTAATAATTTTGAAAAATTCAAATTGTTTTTTTTGAATTCTTTTTCACAAATGCCACGTCCTAAAGCTAAACTGCCCTCTCGTTCCTGATATTTAATCCACTGCTTAATCTTTGACTTGGCGCGTGAGGTTTTTACAAATTTCAGCCAGTCCCTGCTTGGATTATGATTAGCCGCTGTTAATATCTCGACAACATCACCGCTATTAAGCTGTTGTTTCAAAGGCGAAATATTTCCATTAACTTTTGCTCCAATACATTTGTTGCCGACATCGCTATGTATCCTGTAAGCAAAATCAACCGGGGTGGAACCTTTTGGAAGTTCAATAGCCTCTCCCGCGGGAGTAAACACATAAACCTCATCAGGAAAAATATCTACTCGAAATGTTTCTAAAAGTTCTTTCGAATCCTTAATATCAATCTGGGATTCCATAACCTGCTGAAGCCATGCAAACCTTTTATCATCCTCCTGGTCAATTTTTCGCCCCTCTTTGTATTTCCAGTGTGCTGCTATGCCGTGCTTTGCAACTCTATCCATTTCTTCTGATCTGATCTGCAGTTCAATGCGCTGGCCATCAGGCCCTATAGCAGTGGTATGCAATGACTGGTACATATTGCCTTTTGGCAATGAAATATAATCCTTAAACCTTCCGGGGATAGGTTTCCAAATTGAATGTATTAAACCCAATACCTCATAACAATCTTTTCTTGAATCAACGATAATACGAAAAGCCGTTAAATCGTATATTTGACTGAAATCCAGGTTCTGATGCAACATTTTGTTATATATGCTGTAAATATGCTTAGACCTGCCCATAACCTCGGCTTTAATGCCAAATTGTTTAAGCTTTTTATGTATTATCTCTATAACTTCATTAACATATTTTTCTCTTTGTTCGGATGTAATGGCAATTTTTTCCTCGATATCTTTGTAAATTTTTTCATGAATATAATATAGGGATAAGTCCTCAAGCTCTCTTTTTATTAAATAAAGACCAAGACGGTTGGCAAGAGGGGCATATATGTCAAGTGTCTGCTGGGCTATGCTTTTTTGTTTTTCACTTGAGTGGTGCTGAAGTGTCCGCATGTTGTGTAAACGATCGGCAAGTTTTATAAGTATAACCCTTATGTCTTTTGACATGGCTAAAATCATCTTCCGAAAATTTTCAGCCTGCCGGTCAACTCTGCTTTCGGAAGATATCTTGCTTATTTTCGTAACGCCATCTACAAGAAACGCAACTTCATGCCCAAAAATATTTTCAATTTCATCAAGTTTCGCGTATGTATCTTCAACCGTATCATGAAGAAGACCTGTTGAGACTGTATATTCGTCAAGATTTAAATTACTTAGAATCATTGCTACTGACAGGCAGTGGTTAAGGTAGGGCTCACCTGAAAGGCGTGTCTGTCCCTGATGAACCTTGGCAGAAAAAACATACGCTTTTCTAATAAGTTCCAGATTAGCTTCTGGATAATAGGATATGACTTTATCTATAATATCATTAATGCGGACAATGTTTGTTTTCATATGCTGGCATTTTATTGTCTTCATGAAAACCCTCGTCTTTGACGAGGGATCCATGA
>CAZVZI010000427.1:0-1658 GCA_964631455.1 uncultured Thermodesulfobacteriota bacterium
TTAGCCTCTTTATTTGCAGCAGCTTCTTCCAATCTTTTGATGGAAACTTTGAGATAATCTTCCTCTAAATCAATTCCCACATTTCTTCTGCCCAGTAAAATCGCCGCCACCCCTGTCGTAGAACTTCCACAAAACGGGTCAAGCACCAAGTCTCCCTCTTTTGTAGAAGCAAGCATTAGTCTTGTCAGAAGCTCAACAGGTTTTTGTGTTGGGTGTTTGCCAAACCTTTTTTCTTTACCTAAAGGTGCTGTTATTTCCCAAACATTTCTCATTTGCTTGCCTTGGTTTATTTCTTTCATCAATTTATAATCAAAATAATGTTTACTTTTTTGATTTTTTGCAGCCCATAAAACTATTTCTGTGGAGTGAGTGAAATATCTGCAAGAGAGATTGGGCGGGGCATTGCGCTTATACCAGATTATGTCGTTAAGAATTTTGTATCCAAGTTCCTGCATAGCGAAGCCTATAGAATAAATAATATGAGTTGTGCCAGAAACCCAAATCGTTCCATCGGGTTTTAAAACACGCTGACAAGCCTTTAACCATTCAATATTAAATTTATGATTTCCTTCTACACCTTTAGACTTATCCCATTTACCCTTGTTTACAGAAACCATCTTTCCGGCATGGCAGGTAATTCCTCCGTTAGAAAGAAAGTAGGGCGGATCTGCAAAGATCATATCAACGCTGTTTTCCCTTGCCTGATTTAAAATTTTGATGCAATCGCCTTTGAGAAGCCTCATGGATGGCTTTGTATTATCATAATAAACAGTGAAAGGTTTTTTATTGCCATAGTCTGCTGTGTTTTCAGATATATAAAATTCTACTGGATTTTCTGGAAGTCTATAAGTTGTTTTATTTTTTCGTTTCATAATACCAACCTTATTTAGTTTACACTTTTGACTTAAAAGTCTTGTAATAGGAGAATAGGAACAGAGAGACCGTTTATCACCAGCCATCAAATCAGTTTGCTCTCCGACAAATAATTACGAATGGCTTTGATAAACCCCTCGGCTTTATCTATGAAAGGTTCTACCTGTTCATAATTAAGCTCTACATATTCCCTGTAATCTCCTCGCTGCCGCATCTCAAAGGCAATATTCACGGCTTCGCCAATATCATTTGGCAATAGGCCGCTTTTGATAAATCTGCGGTTAAAGTAGGATAAAACTCCGCTGTGCTTGGAGGATGTGTAAGGCTCAAATATCAGCAGGCCGAGGATGGCATAAAACATTGCATAGTAAACTCTATTTATTACAGACCTTGAGCTTTTCCTGCCGGATAAAAGATATTTCGCCTCATCAAGGGTTTCTGAGGCTTGTTTCAGGCGATAAATGGCCAGTTCGCGCCTTTTCTCTTCGGAGGTCAAAGAGAGACTCCCTCCCTTTCTATAATCCTGTATAACGGCGATTGGTCAAGCGGACCTTCTTCCAACTCCTTTTTGCTGAAAAGCACTACGGATATAAAACAGTCATACTGTAAATTGATATTGAATATGGCTTTGTCAATACCAGCCTCAATCCGTGGGTTTAATTCAGATAGTTCAATCATTATGTCTATATCAGATTCAGGGGTGTCCTCTTTCCTTGCTTTTGAGCCGAACATGCGAAAATCAAGAAGGCTATATTTTTCGCTTAAAATCTTCTTTAGCTCCACAA
>CAZVZI010000428.1:0-1648 GCA_964631455.1 uncultured Thermodesulfobacteriota bacterium
CCGTGGCTTTGACAAGCCCGTATCAATTTTGATTAAAGATAAAAATATGCTGCTTACCGTTGTTGAGGAAATTCCTCCAGCAGCGGAAAAATTGATTAAAAAATTCTGGCCCGGGCCTCTGACGATTATATTTAAGGCAAAAAAAATAGTCCCATCCGTTCTTACGGGATACACCGGCAAGATAGGCGTAAGAATATCAAGCAACCCTATAACTCAAAAACTTCTTGGAACAATAGATTCTCCTATTACAACCACCAGCGCCAATCCATCCGGCAAAAAAAGCCCTGTAACAACAAAAGAGGTTAAAGATTACTTTGGAGATAAAATAGACCTGATAATTGACGGCGGTCTGTTATCCGGTAAACTCGGCTCAACCATTGTAGATGTGACAGAAAGGGAATTAAGGGTAATAAGAGAAGGAGAAATATATATAAAACAGTTGCGCAATGCAGGTTAAAAGACAGAATGTAAATCCAGGTTAAGGGCCTTGAATGAAATTGCTGAATTATAAATTTCAAATTATAAATGTTTTAATTGCATCATGCGTTCTGCATCTTGTAACCGCTTCTGCTGTTCATGCCTTCTTTGTTGAAACACAAATCATCAAAAGCAGCACATTAAAAACAATCGTCATAGATCCCGGCCACGACGGAGAAGATACCGGAGCCATAGGCCCCTCAGGAATAAAAGAAAAGGACTTAAACCTCGGAATTGCAAAAAAGCTGGAAAAACTTATTTCACAAAAGATGGGCAGCAGGGTCATACTTACAAGATCGGACGACACATTCATTCCACTGGAGCAAAGGACTGCGATTGCCAATAAAAACAAGGCAGACCTTTTTATAAGCATCCATGTCAATGCAGCATATAGGAAGGGGGCATCCGGCGTCGAGACATATTTTTTAAGTTTTGAAGCTACGGATGAAGACGCAAAAAGGGCGGCTGATTTTGAGAACGCAATAGTATCTATTGCAAACAAAAGACAGGACAACAAGAATGCCGATGATTTAAAGACCATCTTGATGGACATGGCTCAAACAGAGTTTTTAAATGAAAGCAGCCAACTGGCGGAGATAATTCAGGAAAACCTTTGCCGTATGCTCAAAGTAGAAAACCGCGGCATCAAACAGGCGCCATTCATTGTGCTGGCAGGCGCTGCAATGCCGGCAGTACTGATAGAGACCGGATTTATATCAAACAAAAAAGATGAAAAAAGACTGGCATCAAAACAAAGCCAAGAGGCTGTCGCAGGTGCGATATATAAAAGCATAGAGAGGTTTGAAAACATGTTGAAAACCAAAATGGGATATGCCTATGATAAAGATGGAATGTAGGAGGCGCTATGGCATTTGATTTCGTATTTCCTGACCTGGGCGAAGGGATAACAGAGGGAGAAATAAGGCGGTGGTTGGTAAAGGAGGGCGACCCTGTCAATGAACATCAGACAATCCTTGAGGTTGAGACAGACAAGGCTGTTGTTGAAGTGCCATCGCCAAAAAAGGGTTTTGTCCAGAAGATAAGAAAACTGGAAGGCGAAATTGCAAAGGTGGGAGATGTCCTTCTTACAATTTCCGAAAAATTGGAAGAGGAAAAAAGAGAGGAGAAAAAATCATTTGGCGTTGTAGGCCGCCTTCCGGAGGCAGAGGAG
>CAZVZI010000429.1:0-1352 GCA_964631455.1 uncultured Thermodesulfobacteriota bacterium
CTTTCTTGGGCATAAAATTGCCCTTATCAATCCAGACTGTATAAGAGGCGAATTCCACTCCCTGAGTGTCTTTAGGCGTATTTTTCACAACATAATGCGCGTCTGTTGCCTCAACTAGTTCATGCGTGTCGGCCTCAATGCCCCGGCCCGATACATCCTCATAAACAAAATGAGACCCGACAAAGCTTGAGCGTTTATCGCTTGCTGCTATCCGCCGCACCAAATCTAACGCCGGCAAATAAAGCCACCTGTCATCATCCTTATCCAGATGTTTCCATACCATAAAAACCATTTTTGAGACATCCGCGGGCGCTTTGAAATACACATAAAATTTCTGCTCGGCTCCCTCATCAATATCCATCCGTAAAATTTTAAATTCTCTGACGCGCACACGACCTTGCGAATCTGTGATGGTCATCTTAACCTCTGCCTTTCCATTGGCACCGGCATAATAAGACGCTAAGTTGGCCTTCTCGACAATTTGATCAACCGTCAAATCCTGCGCGAATACAAATGATGCCGTAAGCATCGAAACGCATGCAAGCCCTACAATAAGAAATAATATTTTCTTCATGATTTTACTCCTTCTGTTAAACATTTTTTCCGTTTGGATGCAAAATGGCAAAGAACCGAAAATACAACAATAATTCCAATTAAAATAAAGGTTATGGGTTTCCACTTCATCATGGTATACCCAATTAAGACATACGCGACGCTGATGGACACGAACAAGGCAATCAGCATGCATGAGCCGCAATGGCATGTGATTCGCTCTTCAGCTTCCTTCGCTATAATGTTTGGGAAAAGCGATATAATCGCAGGCAGAATAAACAATGTCGCAAAACTGGATACTGCCATAATCGCGAACATAAAAATCCGACAGTTTTATACGGCACTAAAGGCGCCGCAAGAAGCGGCAAGAATCCAATCGCGACTACCAAGGCATTTCTTACAATTGCCCGTCCAGGCCCGCCGAACATCGTTTCCGCGGTTGCGCTCCAATCTTTTTTATCAGCCCTCACCTCTATCGCCCGCTGAATAAAGTGAATAGCGAAATCCACAGATAAGCCGAGTGTCAGGGCTGATAATACAGCCACAGGCATGTCATAATCCCGTCCGAGAAATCCCAACAGGCTATAGATAAACAGTATGGTTACGGATAAAGGAATCATGGAAATCAGGGCTCTTAGGGGAGATCGGAAAAGAAAAAGCATCATAAAAAGCACAATAATAAAACTTCCCAAAAAATTTTTGAGCATGCCGCTAACCATATTATTCTGCCATATAACATTAATATAGGTTAGGCCTGCCCAATTATGCGAAATCTTCATTGGCGGAGGATTCTTGCGGAT
>CAZVZI010000429.1:1362-1646 GCA_964631455.1 uncultured Thermodesulfobacteriota bacterium
CACGGCTGACCACTTTGGACATATTCTTATTATCGCCGCTTTTCAATTGTATCCAAATATTGGCCTTGGAATAATCTGGCGTTGTCAGATGCCATAAATCATCAGGCTTGTGAGAATTTTCAAAAGAAATCAAACATTGGGCAACCGCTGCTTTTGTTTGAGGTATAACATTATTGACCTTATCTCCTCCGAGCAATTCATAATATATTTTCTTTGTAATGTCTGCAAGCGACATTGTTTTGCCTATTAGATTCGTAGCGATCATATAGTCCTGAAGCTTTTCA
>CAZVZI010000430.1:0-1637 GCA_964631455.1 uncultured Thermodesulfobacteriota bacterium
CCGTAATGTTTCTAAATCCAAAACAATCGCTTATTTTTTCCTTGACAACTTTTATAAGTTTGATACTATCTACTCAGTTCAAGAATAAATTTAAACTTGATGATGCTTAAAAAATAGGGAGTTGAGCATATAAAAAATAAGGGGGTATGTATGGGTATAAAGACCCCAGAATTGCTAAAAATCATAGATATACCCCGCCAGAAGCTATATTATCTGGAGCAAAAGGGATATATTAAACCTCAAAAAATTGTAATAGGCGAAAAGAGTTTCCGGGAATATAGCGAGGAAGATGTAAGAAGAATAGAGTGTGTATGGAAGTATCTTAAAAAGGGTTTTAAATACAGAGTGGCGCATGAAAAGGCGGAAGAGGAATTAAGCAATCCACAGATGAACCTTATTAAACATGTCCCCGAAGACTTTAATCGGGGAAAGGAGGAAAAATAATGGAGCTCTCAATCAGCTCTGAACCCCCAAGCAGTAATTTAGCCAGAAATCTTTTAGCGGAACCGGAAGAATCCAACCATTTGCAGGAATGGAAGGACTGGAAGTGGCAGCTTAAAAATAGAATAACTACATTAGAAGAGCTTAAGACTCTTATTGCATTAACACCTTCTGAAGAAGAAGGTATCAAGAGATCAAACGGGCGGTTGGCAATGGCCATTACGCCCTATTTTTTTTCCCTGATAGATAGAACCGACCCTAACTGCCCCATCCGCAAACAGGCAATCCCAAGGCTTGAAGAGTTCAGCATAGGAGCCCATGATATGGTAGACCCGTGCGGCGAAGACAATCATTCACCGGCGCCCGGTCTTGTGCACCGCTATCCTGACAGGGTATTGCTTTTGATTACGGATTCCTGCGCGATGTATTGCCGCTACTGCACAAGGCGGCGCATGGTCGGCGAAGAAATGCCTCCAATGTCAATGGAAAGATTTGAAGAGGCGTACAAATATATTAAATCAAAAAGGTCTATACGCGATGTGCTTATTTCAGGCGGAGACCCGTTGATGCTTAAGACTGAGCATCTTGAATATTATCTCAAAAAACTATGTTCTATCTCTCATATTGACATTATAAGGCTTGGCACAAGGGTTCCGGTAACGCTGCCGATGAGAGTGGATAAAGAGCTTGTTCTTATGCTGAAAAAATATCACCCCGTTTATATGAGCATACATTTTTCGCATCCAAGAGAGGTAACGTCTAATGTGAGGGAAGCTTGCGGCATGTTGGCGGATGCAGGCATTCCGCTTGGAAGCCAGACGGTTCTTTTAAAGGGCATAAATGACAAGCCCTCTGTTATGAAAAGGCTGATGCATGAACTTTTGCGCGCGCGAGTCAGGCCGTATTACATCTATCAGTGCGACATGGTGACCGGCACAGGCCATTTCAGGACGCCTGTATCTGTCGGCATAAATATCATAGAAAAACTCAGAGGCCACACATCAGGATATGCTGTCCCTACCTTTGTAGTGGACGCCCCGGGCGGCGGAGGCAAAATTCCGGTCAGCCCCACCTACCTTATTTCACAGGCCAAGGATAAGGTTGTTTTAAGAAATTATCAGGGGAATATTTTTGAGTATTTTGAGAATTGCAGCGGGGATAGATGAAAATACAGGAGACGCCTCCATATCCTTTTA
>CAZVZI010000431.1:0-1617 GCA_964631455.1 uncultured Thermodesulfobacteriota bacterium
TTGTCATGCCCTCGTCATTCTCCAGATTGAATCTATCTTCTATCACCTCTCTCTGAAGGCTTATCACTTCTTTTGCAGCAGTTATCATCTGATGGTCTGTGGGTTTTTTCTTTAAGCCCGCCTTTTCCGCGAGGAGCGAATTTGCGCCTTCTGCGCATACAACTACATCCGCACATATATCACCGCCTTCTCTCCGGGCCTTGACGCCTATGACTTTCCCGTTCTCCCGTATGAAATCATCAACAACGGTTTCAGTAAGAATAATTGCGCCTGCATCCTCCGCCTTTTTTGCAAACCACCGGTCAAACTTTGCGCGCAATACGGTAAAGCTGTTGTTATAAGGAGGAGTATTGAAGCTGTCAAAGGTGAGTTCCAGAGCCATTTCAGAATCTTTGGAAAGAATGGAATATCTTCTTTTTACAACATGCCTTTCAACAGGCGCTTCATGCCAGAAATCGGGAATGAGCTTATTGAGGATGGTTGAATACAGCACCCCGCCTGAGACATTCTTTGAACCCGGATATTCTCCCCGTTCAAAGACAATGACATTCAGCCCTGCCTTTGCAAGCCGATAGGCACAGGCAATGCCTGCTGGCCCGGCGCCGATGATTATGCAGTCAAATTTATCTGACATAAACTAATGCAGATTGGTGATTACTCTACTATGATAGCCGGGATTTTCTTCTGCGCAACCTCCCCAACAACCGATGCCTGAACTCCGGCATGGAAAAACCGTTGCATCAAGTTCTGAGACCTTTCAGAAGACACAGATATCAAAAGCCCTCCGGAGGTTTGCGGATCGTATAGGAGGTTTATCTGCTCTGAAGTAACACTCTCTGATATTTTTATTTTGTCAGACAGATATTCTTTGTTTGATTTGATTGTCTTGGGGTGGTTTTTAGATTTTTTGACCAGTTCAAGCGCCTTTGGAAAAAATGGAATGTTTTTTATATTGAATATTATACTGACACCGCTTGCCTCCGCCATTTCCATGGCATGGCCCAAAAGACCGAAGCCTGTGATGTCTGTGCAGGCATTTACGCCAACCTCCTGCATAATAGCCGATGCTTTATTATTCAAAGCCTTCATAGATTCTATAGCATCCTGCACATCTTCAGGTTTGATATTCCCTCTTTTCAGCGCAGTAGTTATAACACCAACACCAACAGGTTTTGTAAGGATAAGTTTATCTGCCGGCTTTGCGCCTGCATTTGTGATTACCTTTTGAGGATGCACAAGACCGGTTACAGATAAGCCATATTTTATTTCTTTATCCTCTATGGAATGGCCGCCGACCAGAATGACGTCTGCCTCTTTTAATTTATCCGTGCTTCCGTTGATAATCTCCTGAAGTATCGCAAGGTCAAGGTTCGCCGGAAAGGCTACGATATTCATGGCAAGCCTCGGCGCTCCGCCCATTGCATAGACATCGCTCAAGGCATTTACAGCGGCAATCTGGCCGAATGTGTAAGGGTCGTCTATAATCGGCGGAAAAAAATCCAGTGTATTCACAACAGCAATGTCATCAGTGAGCTTATACACCCCTGCATCATCGGCATGTTTAGCGCCTACAAGAAGATTTTTATCTGTAACTTCGGGTAACTGACGCAGAACCTG
>CAZVZI010000432.1:0-1616 GCA_964631455.1 uncultured Thermodesulfobacteriota bacterium
TTCTAAAGGTCTTATACAATGTTGACCCCAAACCGCTTAGTTTATCAGTATCAGTGCTGCGAGAAGTAAAATCTGCAACGATGACCTTTTTATAGGCTTTCATATTGATTTTAGGGCTTATATAATAAAGGTCTGGAAGATCAGGATACGCCTTTTTATCCGGGTCTGTGGCAGGAGTCAACCCGTCATAATTTTGAAGAAAACCTGTGTCTTCCATAGTTGCAGATTTGCCTGCGCCCACATACGCTGCTTTTAACATCAGTGCGCATCCAGAAAGGAAAAATCCAAGGCATAATATCATCAGAAAAACGAATACTCTTTTTTGTTTTTTGCTCCTCATTCTATTCCTCCTAGTATTTTTTTCACATCTCCCCAAATAAGACACTATTGCCTTAAATTAATCACCCCCTTCCGTTCCTTCCAAACTATTTGTCAGTGCAATTATAGTAAATCCGACTTGTTTGTCAAGAAAATTAAGTATATTCCTGACTATTTATCGGTTACATCAAAAAATGATTAGATTTATACTTAAAAACTAACCGGAGGCATGATGGAAGACATCCTGAAGAGATTGGGAGCAAGAATTCGGGAAGAGAGAAAAAAGAAAGGGCTTACACAGGAGAGGTTTGCTGAAGAAGTGAATTTAAGCGTCGACTACATCGGATATATTGAAAGAGGCAAACAAGCCCCATACCTCAAAACCTTGGAACGGGTTGCAAAGGCGCTTGACGTGGAAGTATATGAGCTTTTTCTGTTTGAAAAAGGGACTAAAAAACTCAAGACAGGGGATGCCATCAAAGAGTTGGTTTTGTCTGTCCGCAACAGAGATCCGGAAGATATAAGATTTGCCGCTTCTATGCTTAAGCAGGTCTTTGAAAGGGTAAAGATAGTAAGCAGCAAAAAGTAACTGCCGACCACTGGGGGGCATAATGACTGAACAGGAGATTATTGAAATTACAAATAAGGTGTTTGAAGAGTCCTTTGAGATAGAAAAGGATAAATTGAAACCCGAGGCCAATATCATCACCGACCTTGGTCTGGACAGCCTTGATATTGTAGATTTGGTGGTTGCCCTGCAGAAGAGTTTCGGGGTCAATATACGTAATGAAGAGCGGGTCAGAAATATAAGGACGTTGCAGGATGTCTATCAATTTATCCATGCCATAAAAAACCAAGGGGAGGGAAAGAAGCAGGTGTAGTATGGATAAATTAAAATTGTATTGTATGAATTTGTACATTTACACTGCCTTTATTTTTTTTTCCGTGATGGTTATCCCTGCATTAACGCTTTTTGTCGCCTTTTTAGCGATATTTCTGCCGCATCGCAGCGCCATGAAACGGTTCCGCCGCGCCATAAGCTGGTATGGCAGGGTTATCACATCGCTTCCTTATCCTTTTATAAAACTTCGTTACGAGGACCATTCAAAGCCTGCCCCCGAGGGCTTTAATCGGGGGCTTGTCCCTGGAGGCTCTAATCAGGGAAATGATCCGCCGGAGCCTTATATCTTTGTCTGCAATCACAGGTCTGCGTCAGATGTCTTTTTGATGTGTGTGCTGCCGCACGAGGCTGTTGTGGTTGTAAATACATGGCCTTTCAGAATTCCGGTTATCGGCAT
>CAZVZI010000433.1:0-1605 GCA_964631455.1 uncultured Thermodesulfobacteriota bacterium
CCTGCGAAATAGTTGTTTGCATTCCCATCCTCATCCGTTGTGCGATAGATAATTCGGCTGCGTTCCCACGCTGGAGTGTGGAAACGATAATATGAGTAAAATTCTATACCCGTTGAAGATAATATGTCAAGGAGTGTATCTTTTGGGAGTTTCCCTTTTGAGGTTTGCAACAATAAAGACAAAGTGCTACATTTTGAGTATGGTTGCAAAAGAACAATTTAAAAACCTCCCGCAATCCCCAGGCGTGTATTTAATGAAGGGAAACAGCGGCGAGGTTTTATACATCGGCAAGGCGAAAAATATCAGAAACAGGGTTCGTTCATATTTTCAGGAAACTTCGGATACAAGACACACCATAAAATTTCTTGCCTCAAAAATCCATAAGATAGAATATCTTGTCACAACCAATGAAAAAGAGGCTTTAATCCTTGAAGACACCCTCCTCAAAAAATATAAGCCGAGATACAATATACGCCTTAAGGACGACAAGACATATGTAAGTATAAAACTTACCCTGCAAGAAAAATTTCCCCGTATTTTTATAACCAGACAAATAAAAAAGGACGGCAGCCGTTCCCCGCTTAAAGCCTGCGGGGACAAGTATTTCGGGCCTTATCCGTCTGCGCAAAAGGCAAGAGAGACTGTCAGATTTCTCCGCCGGCTTTTCCCTCTCTGCACATGCAGCCCATCGGAATTTAAAAACAGGGTAAGGCCGTGCCTGGATTATCAGCTTGGAATATGCTCGGCGCCGTGCGTAAATTTTATTTCGGAAACGGCATATAAAGAGCTGACGGATAAAACAATCATGTTCCTGGAAGGCAAAAACAAAGAACTCCTTGCCGGGCTCAAAACCGACATGAATGAAGCATCCAAGGCTTTTGAATTTGAAAAGGCTGCAAAGATACGAGACCAAATCCAGGCAATAGAGGCAACTTTAGAAGAACAAAAGGTCGCATCTCAGGAAAAGATTGACCGGGACATTTTTGCTCATATTATGGAAGAAAATGCCCTGCTGATTCAGGCGCTGTTCATACGGGAAGGAAGAATCGGCGGCGCGCGGGATTTCTTGTTTGCCGGTCAGGAGTTTCCGGCAGCGGAAGCTGTTTCTTCATTTCTCACCCAATATTACAGCGGAGATAGATTCATCCCCGATGAGATAATAATCTCCGCCGCTTTAGAAGACAGAAATACCATAGAGGATTGGCTGTCTGAAAACAAGGGGGAAAAGGTCAGAATATTTTTCCCATCGCGAGGCGATAAATTCAAACTTTTAAAATTGGCAGAGGCCAATGCGAGAGAATCGTTCAAAACAAGGGTGGAAACAGCGGAGAGGAAACAAACTCTGTTAGAGGAGCTGCAAAAGAGGCTGCGCTTAAGCAAGATTCCAAAAACAATCGAGGCGTTTGACATATCCAACATAAGCGGAAAGATGGCTGTTGGCGCTATGGTGGTTTTTGAGGATGCAAAACCTGATAAAAACAGATACCGTCTTTACAAAATACAAGGCAAAGAAGAGCCGGATGATTATGGCATGATGAGAGAGATTTTATCCCGGCGATATAACCTTGTCCCAGCAGGCCCGCCACTTAAAGCATGCGGGGGAAG
>CAZVZI010000434.1:0-1600 GCA_964631455.1 uncultured Thermodesulfobacteriota bacterium
CATTCTCTGGCCGCTTTTATCAGCACGAAGCTTTAGTTATGAGGTTCGTTTCTTCTCTACATAAAAATAAATACTATCTGTCGGGCTCTGACTGGGTAATCAGTGCCCTTGATTATATGATGAAAAAGGCAACCTGCAGCGGGAATATGTCGCAGGTTGTTTTTATGTTGGGCTTTGCGGCAGACCGTAGGTTGATTGAAGGCTGCTTACGCAGATTTGCAAAAGAGCTTCCTGAACTGGGCGGGAATATAGCCCGCGCTTATAATCTTGCTCCATACTGGCGGATACCGCAAAACACAAAGGCAGATTTAGACATTAAGGTCAGCCATGTGGAGACCCCTTCCGGCATAAGGCAGTTGCTTGAAAAGAGCGCAAACAGGCCGTTTAAGAATGAGAACGAACACATATCGTTTAATCTCATCCTTGTCCCAGAAGGTCTTAATCGGGGAATTGCAGACAGGCAGACTTTTTTGGCAATGGCCTTTGACCATCGCCTATTGGATGCGCGTGGCGCAGAGGCATTCCTTAATCTGTTTCAGCAATATCTGATTGAAAACAACAACTCGCGTATTTTGGAAGGCATTTGTTTGTCATCGCCATCTGGATTGTCCTGGTGGATGAAGAAATTTTATGCAGGGAGGAATGTCAACCGCAAGTTTATAGCCCTTTCAGGAACAGCTCCCGACTCTTTACCCGTTCCCATTGGTGAGAACAGGGGCTTTAGATTCAAGGTAATTACCTTTGACTTGAAGGAAACCGAACTTATTTACGATAATGCCTGCAGAGAGGCCGGGTATTTAATGGAGATGCCTTATCTGCTTGCGAATGTCATACAAGCTGTGCAGGAACTTTTTAAAAAGAGGGGGTTGTCCGTTTCCAGCTTTTTAATCCCTGTTTCTGTTGACATGAGGGAAGGCAAAGATATAAAGCAGGAATTGTTTTTCAATCATGTGTCTTATCTCTTTTTTCAGATAAGCTCCGGCAATATGGACAGTCTTAAAGGGCTGATAAACTCTATTAAACAGCAGATGTATGAGCAGGTAAAGGCAGGTTTTCCAAAAGACCTTGCTGAAGCAAGCTTCCTGACCCGCATCGCGCCGCGGCCTGTTCTGGGAATGCTGCTGCGTCTTCCATTTAAAGGGAAGACAGCCTCTTTTATCTTTTCTCACCTTGGCAAAAGCTCCTACCTCTCATCTGAATTCATAGGGGGGAAGATTGAAAACATCTTTCACATGCCGCGCGTTCCGGTTCCGCCCGGGCTTGGTTTCTTTTTTAACTATTTTAACGGACGGCTAAATCTTGTAATCTCATATCTGGAAGGGTTGATTCAGGATGACGAGGTGGCTATGCTGGAAACGGACATAAAACAAAGGCTGGCATGTGCTAAACACAATGAGGTAATCTAAAATCTTTTAAAAACAAAGATTTTTTTGTAATTTTAAGAAGACAGCAGAATTTTTTTGGCAAAAACTAAATTTTGCAGCGCCTTTGTTCCGACCCCAGCGCCTTCAAATTGTTTCTGTGCAGGCAGGTTTCCAGAGACTTTGTTGCAGCAAGTTCAGTGGGGTCTGAGTTTTACCAATTTTTTTTGGACCCTGCC
>CAZVZI010000435.1:0-1596 GCA_964631455.1 uncultured Thermodesulfobacteriota bacterium
GACAAAAGGCGATGTGTTTTACAAGGGTGAAAAGATATTCGGGCATACGGATAAAAAGCTGGCTGTTTTCAGAAATAAAAACATAGGTTTTGTATTCCAGTTTCATCACCTTCTCCCGGAATTTACCGCTCTGGAAAATGTAATGATGCCTGTTCTCGTAGGGGGTGGAGATAAAGCGTCAGCCGGAAGCATGGCCGGGAGGCTTCTTTCGGATGTTGGATTGGGACACAGGCTTAATCACAAGCCCGGTGAATTATCCGGAGGCGAGCAGCAGAGGGTTGCAATAGCAAGGGCGCTTATTCAGTCGCCGGATGCGCTTCTGGCTGACGAGCCGACAGGGAATCTGGATACGCAAACGGGGGATGATGTTTTTGATTGGCTTTTAAAGCTAAATAAGGCAAAGGATATAACAATGATTATCGTAACTCATAACGAAAGGCTTGCCGGCAAAATGAACAGAAAGGTCAGGATGGTGGACGGGAAGATATATGAAAACACAGCGGAGAGGGTTGGGAAGGCAAGTGATTAAGCATCAGAAGTCAGTTATCAGTTATCGGTTGGCAGTTATCAGTTTTATCAGTTTTTGTTTTTTACTGTTTACTGTTCACTATTCACTGTTCACTGCATCTGCTGCGGCGCAGGAGACCGGCATTTTGCCTTCAAAGACTCCGGCAAGGGTGATTATTACGCCGTTTTCAATATACGGCAAAGATGACCTTTCCGGCTTCAGGAGAAAGATTCTTAATGCGCTGGCATCTGCCATCGAGTCAGACGGGAAGGCAGAGCTTGTCGGCATAGAAAGGCTTAAAAGGCTTGTGCTTGATGAAAAAGTGTATTTGTTTGACGAGACGATTGCATTAAAAATCGGAAAAGAGGAGGATGCGACGTTTGCAATCTTTGGCAGCATAACAAAGATAGATAAGGCCATAAGCCTTGATGTCAGATTGCTGGATATATCAAGCGGCAGGACAATCGCTTCCTTGTATGTGAAGGAAGAAAACGAAGAGGCAGCGCTTGAGTCTGCTTCATCCCTTGCCTCAGATATTAAGGGCAAGATGCAGGCTCAAGGCTTGAGGCCGAAAAAAGGTGATGGAAGAGAAATACCGTCGGCCATAATAAATAGAATAATAATTACCGGCAATAAACGGGTTGATGAAGATGCTGTCAAGGCAAAACTGAAAAGCAAAACAGGGGAATTGGTTTCTTCAGACGACTTAAGGGATGATATAAAGACCATCTACGATATGGGTTTTTTTGAAGATGTAACGGCAGATGTTGCAGCCGGGGATAATGGGACATATCTCAATTTTATTGTAAAGGAAAAGCCGGTCATAAAAAAGGTTGCGATAGACGGCAACAAAGAGATTACCGAAGAGAAGATAACCGGTGTTTTAACAGTCAAAGAAAATACTATTCTTAACAGAGCGCTTCTAATGGAGAACGTAGAGAAGATAAAAGCCCTTTATGCAACAGAGGGGTTTTATCTTGCAAAGGTTGAGCCTGTGATAGAGAGGAAGGACGATGCAACTGCAGCGGTCAACTTTAAGATAGAAGAAGGAGACAAGGTAAAGGTAAAGAAGATTACCATCATAGGCA
>CAZVZI010000436.1:0-835 GCA_964631455.1 uncultured Thermodesulfobacteriota bacterium
ATTATAAACGATACTGTGGATATATTTAAGAACAGCCATGAGTCCAAAAATATCGGCATACAGACAGAATTGGAAGACAGGCTTTTTACAGAAGGAGACAGCCGCCAGCTAAAACAGGTGTTCTGGAATCTTCTTTTAAATGCCGGCCATGCAATGCCGGCTCCTCCCCCTATCCCCCTCCAGAGGGGGACAAAGGGGGAGGTCAAGGGGCAAGGGGTAAGGGGCAAGATAACAATAAAGGCAAATGGCAAAGGGCAAGAGGTGGAGATAACTATATCAGACACAGGGCATGGCATTTCATCGGATGTAATAGAAAAAATATTTGACCCGTTTTTTACAACAAAAGATTCAGGGACAGGTCTTGGCCTTGCTGTGGTTCACAGGATTATAGAAGGCCATCATGGAAGCATAGAAGTAAAAAGCAAAAAAGGGGAAGGAACGAGTTTTAAGATAATACTGCCAAAAGTCCGTGAATCGTGACCGTGATTCGTGTCCGTAAAAAGAATGTCTTTCCTCAAACGGTCACGGATAACGGACACGGACAACGGTATTAAGATATGTCAAAAGAAAAAATCCTCATAGTTGACGATGAAAAAGGCATAAGAGACTTCCTTGAAATCATGCTCAAAAAGGAAGGCTACAGGGTCAGCTCTGCCTCCGGCGGAGAGGAGGCGTTGAAGTTGGCAAACCAGACAAGCTACGACCTTGTAATAAGCGATGTCAGAATGAAGGGCATGGGCGGCGTTGAGCTTTTGAAAAATATAAAGGAGATGAGCCCGGAAACTATAGTCTTAATGATTACTGCTTATGCATCTGTTGACACGGCCATTGACGC
>CAZVZI010000436.1:845-1595 GCA_964631455.1 uncultured Thermodesulfobacteriota bacterium
AATCATTAAAAACGCGCTGGACAGAAAAAGGCTTGAGACAGAGAATGTTCTCCTTAAAAAAGAACTCAAAAGCAAATATGGTTTTGCAAACCTGATTGGCACAATCCCCGGGATGCTGGGAATATACGAAATTATAAAAAGGGTAACAAGCGCAAAGGCAAACATCCTTATTACAGGCGAAAGCGGCACCGGCAAAGAGCTTGTTGCAAGGGCAATACATTACCAGGGAGACAGAAAGGATAAACCATTCGTGCCGATAAATTGCGGCGCAATACCGGAAAACCTTATAGAGAGCGAATTGTTTGGCCATCAGAAGGGGGCATTTACCGGCGCTGTTGCAAATAAAAGCGGCTTGTTTGAAATGGCAAATCAAGGCACGATATTCCTTGATGAGATAACAGAGCTTCCTATCCAGCTTCAGGTAAAACTCCTTCGGGTTATCCAGGAAAGGAATTTCAGGAGGGTTGGCGGCATTGAGGATATAGCGGTAGATGTGAGAATCATTGCGGCGTCAAACAAGGAAATTGACAAAGAGGTTAAAGAGGGAAGGTTCAGAGAAGACCTCTTCTATAGATTGAATGTAATCCCAATCCAGATGCCGCCTTTAAGGGAAAGGAAAGAGGATATCCGGCTTCTTGCGGAACACTTTTTCGAAAAGCACACCAAAGAGCTTGGCAAGGACATAAAGGGCATATCGCATGAGGCTATGGATTATCTTGAGTCTTACTCATACCCGGGCAATATAAGAGA
>CAZVZI010000437.1:0-1581 GCA_964631455.1 uncultured Thermodesulfobacteriota bacterium
ACAAGAACAAAAAGAAAAAAAAGCTGAAGAGCAGCCTGTCGAAAATAAGACCTTAACAGAGGAACTTACCGGCGGATATCTTCAGCTAAAATCCAAGAACTACTTTGATATCCTTGGCATTGGTCAGGATGCCGACAACGGCAGCATAAAAAAGGCATATTTTAAACTGGCAAAGGAATACCACCCGGACAGATATCATAATAACGCACAAGATGTAAAGACAGCCGCCTCCGACATATTTACGCTCATAAATACGGCATACACCACCTTATCGGATGAAAAAACCCGCAGGACATATGAGGAATCCTTAAAGAGCGGCGCAAAGCAGGATGTAACACAGGATGCGGCGAATATCATGAACGCAGAGCTTCAGTTTCAAAAAGGCAAGGTTGCACTGTTAAGAAAGGATTATAAGAGCGCCAGAGAGGCATTTGAGTGGACTATCAGGCTGAACCCTGACGAAGGCGAATACAAAACCTATCTGGGCTGGACAATCTTTAATCTCTCCCCAAAGGATGAAGCAGAGGTAAAAAAGGCAAAAGATCTCATACAGGACGGCATAGCGTCAAATCCGAAGCAGGACAAGGCATATTACTTTCTCGGCGTCATTTACAGGATAGAGGGCAATTTAGAGGAGGCGGAGTCTTGTTTTAATAAGGCTGTGCATAAAAACCCAAACTTGCCGGAAGCGCTTATTGAGCTTAGGCTTATCCAGATGAGAAAACAAAAGCAAGGCAAGGGGCTTTTTAAAAAGATATTCGAATAATTTGACAAAGCCTCTGAATATATTGTAGGCTATATGTTTTTTGGAGGAGGAGTTAATATTGTGAAAAAAATAGCGCCATCAATCCTTTCCGCCGACTTTACAAAACTTGCAAAAGAAATAAAGGCTGTTGAGGACGCAAAGGCGGACTACATACATATAGATGTGATGGACGGCCATTTTGTGCCTAATATAACAGTTGGTCCGTTTATTGTAGAAGCCGTCAGAAAAGCTACAAGACTCCCTCTGGACGTTCATCTGATGATAGAAAACCCTGACAAGTTTATCCCTGATTTTGCAAAGGCAGGCAGCGACATAATAACAATTCATGCGGAAGCATGCAGGCATCTGCACAGAACTGTTCAATATATCAAAGAGCAGGGCATAAGGGCGGGAGTATCCTTAAATCCTACAACCCCCGTACACGCGCTTGACCATATACTTGGAGATGTTGATTTGGTTTTGGTTATGACAGTAAACCCGGGCTTTAGCGGCCAGGGATTTATAAATTCATGTCTCCCAAAAATAGAGCGTCTCAGGCGGATGATTGATGAGGGAAATTACAGGGCAGAGCTTGAAGTTGACGGCGGGATAAAGGTCTCCAATATAGCCGTTGCGGCAAAGGCAGGGGCAGATGTGTTTGTTGCCGGATCTGCCATATTCGGAAGCGAAAATTATAAAAAGACCATTTCAGCAATGAGGCTGGAGATGGGAGAGTAGTCGCATAAAAACCTTTTAAATTTTTGTGGCATTTTGGAATTTATATCATTATAATACTTTTTTATGTTTCACTAACAACTGTTCACCAATCATTATAT
>CAZVZI010000438.1:0-1143 GCA_964631455.1 uncultured Thermodesulfobacteriota bacterium
ATGTGTTTTACATCAGGGCCTTTAGAGCTGAAGCAAAGAAAGAGTCTGCTAAAAACGCAGCAGCTAAAAAAAAGTAACGGTCCTTTAGAATTTCGAGGGTGGGACTGTTTCAAAGGCAGTCCCACCATTATTTTATGAGGTGTATCCAAAGTGAAAATCGGTGATTTCATTCTAAAGGAAAAGAGAAGAGGCGACTGTTACAGGCTTCTGTCCGCCTGTTTTTATCAACCGCAGAAAGAGATATTCGTTCAGGAAGAATTTTTTAATAAGCTTGAAGGATTGCTGAGGCCGATTTCTCCTGATATTGCAGCGCATGTATTAGAAATGGAAAAGGCCTTTTTGAAATACAGCGAAGAAGACCTTCTTGTTGCTTATGCAAAACTCTTTGTCGGTCCAAACGAGCTATTGGCGCCGCCTTTTGGTTCTGTGTATCTTGACGGAAAAAATATGGTAATGGGCGATTCTACCATGGAAGTGATCAAACTCTATGAGGAACATGGACTTTCCATGGACAGCGAATTCAGGAATCTCCCCGACCATATCACGGTAGAGATGGAATTTATGTATTACCTGATATTCAAGGAGGTAGAGGCGCTCGAAAATTCTCAATGGGATGCGGCGCTTGATTTTATAAAGACGCAGGGGTTGTTCTTTGATAAGTTTCTGAGGCAATGGGTCAAACCGTTTTGCGATAAAATAAGACAGGGCATAGATAATGAGTTTTACACGAGCCTTGCGGATTGTGTTTCCGCCTTTATCGAAAAAGCGCACCCGGGAGACGATATTACGGAAGAACTGAGCGTAAAGGCTGTTCAACACCGACTATGTTAAAAGAGAAAATCATAGCCAAGGCATTAAACGCCGGGGAGAGAATTTCGACCGACCGTTCCCGATGTCTGAGGATGCGGTTTAACCGGAACTCATGCACTAGATGCATCGAACAATGCCGGTTCAATGCAATCGCGATAGTTGAAGATGTTCTAATCGCGGCGAACAGATGTTTTGAATGTATGTTGTGCGTTTCATCATGCCATTCCGATTGTTTTGAAATAACCGGTTTTGATTTTTATTCCCTGATTGAAAAACTTAGAAAAATCCAATCATCTGTCGGGCCGCCTGTTCTGGGCTGCAGAGCCCATCCCA
>CAZVZI010000438.1:1153-1576 GCA_964631455.1 uncultured Thermodesulfobacteriota bacterium
CTTTCTGTTTTAATGAATAATCATCTCCAGCTTAATTTATCAGGATGCGCCGATTGCAGAAATAGTTTTATTATCGCCGCCCTCGAAAAAAGGATCCATGATGTTGAAGCAAAAACCTCTATCGGAGCGGTTGATAGGGTTAGGCTGATTAAAAATAAAAAGGACCTTGATTTTCAGGATGTCTCCTATGACAGGCGCGGTTTTTTCAAGGTGATTAAAAACTGGACCTTTATAAGGGCGGCAGGGCTTTTCGGCAAAGAAGATCACAGCAAAGCGATGCAGGCGTATTCAGCAAAAACACTGCCTTTCAAAAGAGAGCTGTTAAACAGGGCTTTAGAGATTGCGTCGGAACAAACCCGAAAGGCTCTGCTAAAAAATTATTACTATACCGTCGCTGCAACAGATACGTGTAACAATTGTTTC
>CAZVZI010000439.1:0-1575 GCA_964631455.1 uncultured Thermodesulfobacteriota bacterium
AATCCATAAGGAGGCGATATAGATGGACAATAATTATGAAGTGGTCTTTATTACAAGACCGGACGCAGGGGATGATGTCATAAAGGGTATCATCCAGAAGGTAAAGGAGACTGTAGAGGGCCTGAATGGCCAGGTCGTCAAGATCGAAGAGTGGGGCAAAAGGAGGATGGCGTATCCAATCAGGAAACATGCGGACGGCCATTATGTTTTTGCGAACATATCTTCCAGCCCTGCAGCCTCTAAAGAGGTTGAGCGGATATTGAGGCTGAATGAGGATGTTATCCGTTATCAAACAGTTAAAAAAATAGAAACAAAGGCTATTATTAAAAAAGCTAAAAAGAAAAAAAATGTCCCTGCAGAGCCTGCCCCAGCGGTAGTAAGCAGGGGCATTAAGCAGGGAGAAGCAAAAGAATCCAAGGAGGTGAACCCATGAGTGAAAACAGGAGTAAACCAGGGTCTGCGCCTCAAGGCCGCCAGCAGTTTGGAGGCAAACGTTCCTTTCAAAAGAAAAAGGTTTGCCGCTTTTGCGCCGATAAAAATATGAAAGCGGATTATAAAGATTTCAGGGTCCTTAAGCAATTTGTAAGCGAGCGTGGGAAAATTACACCCAGACGGATTACCGGAAACTGCGCCAAGCATCAAAGAGAGGTGGCAACGGCCATTAAAAGGGCAAGGATACTGTCATTCCTTCCCTTTACAACAGCGGTATCATAGGACGCATTCCGAAGCGTCATAAGGAGGCATTAAAATAATGGAAATCATATTAAAGAAAGACACTCCTTCCCTTGGTAAAATGGGAAACGTTGTCAGAGTTGCTGACGGTCATGCAAGAAATTATTTGATCCCGCATGGGATTGGAATCGAAGCCACGGCAAAAAACCTTAAACTCCTTGAAAAAGAGCTGAAGATATGGGAAAAGAAGGCAGAAAAACAGAAGGAAGAGGCTCAAAAATTGGCTCAGGAGATAGAAAAACTATCTTTAAGCTTTGCAAGAAAGGCCGGCGAAGAAGACAGGATGTTTGGTTCTGTCACATCAATAGATATTGAGGAAGGCCTTAAACAAAACGGTATCGGTATAGACCGCAAGAAGATTCATCTGGAAGAGCCTATTAAAGCCCTCGGTGTTTTTACCGTCCCGGTAAAGCTTCATACAGAGGTTACAGCAAACCTCAAGGTTTTGGTTGTAAAGGAATAAAAATCCTACAGGCGAGAGGCTGTCGGCAATGGGCAATAGGTATTATAGTAAACATCCCCATAGCCCATGGTCTCTCGCCTATAGCCTCTAATTTATGGCAATTCAGGCGCAAGATATATCCCTTCACAAGCTCCCCCCGCAAAATATAGAAGCAGAGCAGTCTGTCCTCGGAGCCATTCTTATGGAAAACGACGCCATTGATAAGATTGCCGGCATCTTGGATTCGAGCGGAGAGGACTTTTACAGGGATGCCCACAGAAAAATATTTAAGGCCATCCGTTCTCTCAAGGATAAAGAGAATGAGCCCGTAGACCTTATAACCCTGCCCGCTGTGCTTAAAAATATGGGCGCGCTTGAGTCCGTAGGAGGCGTATCATATC
>CAZVZI010000440.1:0-1572 GCA_964631455.1 uncultured Thermodesulfobacteriota bacterium
GCGACAAGCCTGTCAAGGCCGAAGGCAATGCCGCCGTGCGGCGGCGCGCCGAATGAAAGGGCATCCAGGAGAAACCCGAATTTTTGCCTTGCATCATCTTCACTTATGCCGAGTTTTTTGAATATCATGGATTGAATATCCTGCCGGTGAATCCTTATGCTTCCCCCGCCTATCTCTGTGCCGTTCAATACCAGGTCGTATGCCTTTGCCCGGACTTCAAGCGGGGCGGTATCCATTTTCTCTATATCTTCATCAAGCGGCGCTGTAAACGGGTGATGCACCGCAACAAATCTCTTTTCCGCTTCATCAAATTCCAAAAGCGGAAAATCCGTAACCCATACAAGATTAAACATATCCTTATCGTGAGCTTGCCGAACCGATGGAATAAGATTAAGCCTTTTGGCAAGGTCCAACCTGACCCTTCCGAGGGCTGTGTTAGCTGTCTTGGGAACATCTGCGCCAAATAAAAGCAGGTCTCCTGTACTTGCGTAAAGGGTCTTCTCTATTCCATGTTTTTCGGCGTCTGTGAGAAATTTTGCAATAGGCGACTGCCAGCCTTCGGTCGTAATCTTAACCCACGCAAGCCCTTTTGCGCCGTAAGAATTTGCAACCGCCGTGAGTTCATCCAGCTCCTTTCTGGAAAAATCCGCGCAGCCTTTTGCATTAAGCGCCTTTACAATGCCGCCTTTTTTAGCGACATCAGCAAAGACCTTAAAGCCCGAATCTTTTACAATGTCTGTAATATCCTTCAACTCAAGGCCAAATCTTGTGTCAGGATTATCAAGGCCATACCTTCCGACTGCGTCGGCATAACTCATTCGTGGAAACGGCAAATTCAATTCTATGCCCGCTGCATTTTTAAATATCTCCGCAATCAACCCCTCCATAAGCCCCATAACATCTTCCCTATCCACAAAGCTCATCTCAGCGTCTATCTGCGTAAATTCAGGCTGCCTGTCGGAACGAAGATCTTCGTCCCTGAAACACCGGACAATCTGAAAATACCGGTCAAAGCCGGAGACCATAAGGATTTGCTTAAAGAGCTGCGGCGATTGCGGCAGGGCAAAGAAATGCCCCGGATTTAATCTGCTCGGCACAAGATAGTCTCTTGCGCCTTCGGGTGTGCTTTTGGTGAGAATCGGCGTCTCGATTTCAAGAAAATGCCTTTCGCAGAGATACTCCCTTGTAATCTTGCAGACCTTATGCCGCAAGATGAGGTTTTTCTGGAGGCCCTGCCTTCTTAAATCCAGATAACGGTATTTGAGCCTGACATTTTCAGCCACATCCGTTTCATCCTCTATCAAAAACGGAGGCGTTTCCGATTCATTGAGTATCTTCAGTTCCCTGACAAGTATCTCTATCTCGCCTGTTTTCAATGCCGGGTTTTCCGTGCCGGATGGCCTTTTAGAGACAGCGCCTTTTATTGCAAGCACAAACTCTGCCCTTATATGATGGGCCTTTTCATGGGCTGATTTATCAATTTCAGGGTTAAATACGATTTGAGTAACGCCCTCTCTGTCTCTCAAGTCTATAAATATCAAGCCGCCGTGGTCGCGCCTTTTCTGCACCCAT
>CAZVZI010000441.1:0-1571 GCA_964631455.1 uncultured Thermodesulfobacteriota bacterium
GATGTTTTTTATACTACTCCGGAATTTGCCTATTTCAATATGGGACGCGCCTATTACGAAAAAGCCGATTATATGAAAGCGGAAGAAAGTTATAAAAAAACAATAGAGAGCAATCCGCGGTATCTGGTTGCTTACAACAACCTGGGGCTTGCCTATATGAAAATGAACAAGGATAAGGAGGCGGCAGATATCCTGGGGCTTGCAATAAAGAATATGCCGAATTATGCCGACGCCCAGTATAACCTTGGTCTTGTCTTGATAAAGCTAAAGGATAAGAAGGGCGCATTCAATGCATTTCAAGAGGTTGTAAAACTTGCCCCTGACAGCGAAATGGCAAAATCCGCGAAAGGGTATATTGAGTTATTAAAGTGAGCGGTAAGCAGCGCGCGGTGAGCAGTCTTTGACTGTTTACTGCTAACAGCTCGCTGCTCACTGTTTATTAAACGGAGCAAACTATAATGGAAAGTCCCGGAGAATATCTCAAAAGAGAAAGAGAGATTAGAGGCGTCCGATTGGAAGTTATCTCTGATGCTACAAAAATCCGAGTCGGGCTTCTCACTGCCATAGAGAGAAATGATTTTGACGCCCTACCGGCAGCGCCGTTCGTAAAAGGTTTTATACAGGCATACTGCAAATATCTGGGGCTGGATGTGCAGGATGCACTGCTTCGCTACGAAGCATATATGCGAAGCATTGCAGAAAAAGAGACGGCGCAGTTGAAACACGAATCGGAAGCCAAAGGACAGAAATCCGAAGCCCCTGTCTTTAACCCGCCTGCTGTTATTATAGCTATCGCTTCCGTTGCTGCCTTGATAATAGTGGTTGGTTTATATGTTATATCAAAAAGACAGCCAACCCCTTCCCCTGTTTCTTCTTCCACTCAGACACAGCAGCCATCTGATTCATCATCTCAGCCTGAAAATGTGAGCATATCAAAAAAAGAAGAAGCCATCCCATCTCTAAATATAAAATCTGAAGACCGGCCAAAACAGACAAGCAATGCCTCTCCTGCTAAAGCACCTTTAAAAAAAGAAGATACCGAGCAAAAGCAAGCGCTGCCGATTGGCGGCGACAAACCCTTTACTCTCATTATAGAGGCCGCAAAACCTTCTTGGCTTAAAGTTGAGATAGACGGACAAACCCCATTTGAGGTATCCCTTAGACAAGGAGAAAAGGTAAAGTGGAATGCAAAAGAAAAATTTTCCGTTCTTATAGGCAACGCAGGCGGAGTTAATGCGATATTCAACGGAGAGCCGCTCGGCAGCCTTGGAGAAGAAGGAAAGGTAGTAAAGCTGGTTTTGCCAAGGGGAAAGCAGTAGAACCGCATACTATTGCTTAATTTCAAAAATAAACGATATAAAATAATTGTCATCCCCGAGTGCCTTTATCGGGGATATGGTTTAAAAACCAGATTCCCGATTAAATATTTCGGGAATGACATAATAACGAAGATTTATGCAATTAAACACTATATCAGGAAGAGGTGCGCATGGAATCTATTACCCACTGCAGAAAATGCGGCAAAAAAATGAAGGGCGAACGGGTAGATGACTACAGGATAAAATTGGTAT
>CAZVZI010000442.1:0-1078 GCA_964631455.1 uncultured Thermodesulfobacteriota bacterium
GTATCCTCCATAAACTGGCTCAGTGAAAAATCTGGCCGAAAACCAATGTGCCTGGATAAGGGTGCAATAAAACGCTCCAAAGAACCCAGCACCGGATTCCCGCTGTTGAAATGATTCACGAAAAATATTTGACCATCCACTTTGCATACCCTGCGCATCTCGTTTACCAATCTCTCGGGATCCGGAACAACCGATGCAACATACATGGCGACAACCCTGTCGAAACTGTTGTCCCTGAATTTCATGTTCTCGGCATCCATTACCGACAACTGGACAATATTATTCAAGTTCTCGCGCATCTTTCTGGCATAAGCCCGTGCCAGCATTTCACCTGAAATATCAATGCCGGTAACAAATACATCCCCGGGATAAAGCGGGAGCGACAGCCCGGTTCCCACCCCCACCTCCAGAATATGATCACCCGGCTTGCAGCGCATGCGGTCAATAATGGCTTTGCGCCCTGGCTGAAATACCGCACCAAACGCAAAATCATAAACCCGTGCATATCGCCTGTAGGCAAGCTCTATCGCTCTGATATCCAAATTAACTCCCTGATCAACGATCGCCTGCTGCAGCACACAATCACGCAATGCCGGAATTGGCCACAACAGTCAGACCGAAAGAATGCTCAAGAATGACATTGCGTCCTCTTGGGTCAAGCGTCACATTGACGGCATTCGCCAGCACATTGATTCCTTTTGGGAATAATTTACGAAACGGGAATTTCCTTGCGTGCCGAGCCCGGTTTTTTAGGCAAGGTCAACTCCAGTATGCCGTTGTTGTATTTGGCCTCAACCTTGCTCTGATCCACTTCGTCAGCCAGATTAAAACTGCGCGAAGTCATTCCATAACTGCGTTCACAGCGGATTAATCGCTCGCCTTCCTTGACCTCTTTTTCTTGCTTTACTTCGGCGCTGATTGAAACCCGCTTGCCATCGATCGAAATATGGATGTCATCCTTTTTTACACCGGGAATTTCGGCATTGATACGATATTCGCCATCCATCTCTTTTACATCCATCCTGATCTGGGGCTCCATTTCCATCCCCCCGCGTACAAGCGGACGCATCATGAACCG
>CAZVZI010000442.1:1088-1563 GCA_964631455.1 uncultured Thermodesulfobacteriota bacterium
TCAATATCCATAAAAGGATCGAAGCGGCCGAGTTCGGTGAATGGATCAAAACGGACAATGTTGCTCATAATATTTCTCCTTGAACTGGGTTAATAATTACAATTTAAAAACAAGCAAACAACAGGCTACGCAATGACTTCCCATAACCATAAATATGTCCAATTAATTAATTGGCGAGTGAACTATCACATAAAATTTTTGCGATATATATAGGCAAATTCCTTATATTTTTAGCCATTAAAACAGGGAATAATATGCACATGCCTGACAGGAACAGCTTCACCAGATGGCGACATCTCATTCATATAAAACATGGGGTGACCACTTAAACCGATATAAAAAAACATGCCATTACAATCATTCGCAGAGAGCAATTTATTCTGCAAAACATACTGAAAATCAAACAGGAAAATTTGGAGAAATATGTATGTGCGGACGCTTTGCTTTATTTAGCTTACCACTCAGAATACAAAAT
>CAZVZI010000443.1:0-1560 GCA_964631455.1 uncultured Thermodesulfobacteriota bacterium
TGACATTTCTTTCTGTCATTCCCGAGGTTTTAATCGGGAATCCAGTATTAAAAACAAAAACATGGATGCCCGATAGAAACATTCGGGCATGACATAAAATAGAGTAACCGCAAGTTATTTATTGCCTTTAGTATAGTTAAAGAGGAGATGAGATACATGGCAAAAGATCCGGTTTGCGGCATGGATGTGGAGCCGTCAAAAGCGGCGGGAGTATCCGCCTATAAAGGTAAGACAATATATTTCTGCAGTCCGCGCTGTAAGGAACGATTTGACGCAGAGCCTGAAAAGTTTATGGGCGCCGCGCATAGCAACTCTCATGCAGAGATGCCCTCTGCTATGCCAGGCGCGCATGAGACCGCAAAAGACCCCATCTGCGGCATGGTGGTGGACAAGCAGCGGTCGCTAAAAAAAGAGTTGGGAGGAAGGGCCTACTATTTTTGCAGCGACGGCTGTTTGAGGACATTTGAGGCGCCTGAACAAGAGCTTAAAAGCATGAAAAGGCGGGTCTCCATTGCGCTTGCAGGAGTCCTTGTCCTTGCAATATTTAGGGCCGGTTTTTTTCTCGGCCTTGCGGCAGGTGCTACGATTCTCACCTGGGCGCCGATACCGCAGCTTCCGTGGTTTACATGGGGAGTGTGGCTCTTTATACTCGTAACCCCTGTGCAGTTTATAGGCGGTTGGGGTTTTTACAAAGGGGCGTATAATGCGATAAAGGGCAGGATGATAAACATGGACTTTTTAATCGCCCTCGGAACAACCGTTGCCTATGTATATTCGGTAGTAGTGATATTTGCCCCGGATATACTGCCCGTAAAGGTTGAGGAGCGAAATGTATACTTTGAAGTCTCCGCAGTCATAATTGCATTTGTTCTCCTCGGCAAATACATGGAGGAGATAATAAAGAAAAAGTCTTCCGCTGCTGTAAGAAAGCTGCTGGATCTAAAACCCCAGACCGCCTGTGTGATAAGAGAGGGCCAGGAGATGGAGATTCCGGCAGAGTTTGTTCAGATAGATGATGTTGTGGTTGTGAGGCCGGGAGAGAAGATACCGGCAGACGGCGTGGTCATTGAAGGTTCGTCGGCAGTTGATGAGAAGATGATAACCGGCGAGAGCATGCCGGTTGAAAAGAAGGCCGGGGATGAGGTCGTAGGCGCAACCATGAACAAGGTCGGAACGTTCAAATTCAAGGCCAAAAGGGTAGGCGCTGAAACCACACTGAGCCAGATTATCAAAATGGTGGAAGAGGCTCAGGCATCCACAGCGCCGATTCAGAGGATAGCAGACCAGGCGACCGGATATTTTGTGCCTGCCGTTGTCATTACAGCCCTTATTGCGTTTTTCGGCTGGTGGCTTTCCGGGAATTTCCCGCAGGGGCTTCTGGCATTCATAGCGGTTCTCATTATATCGTGTCCGTGCGCACTCGGCATAGCAACCCCGGCAGCGCTTATGGTCGGCGTGGGCAAGGGCGCGGAGGCAGGCATACTCATAAGGGGCGGCGAATATCTGGAAAGGGCGCAGAAACTTACAACCGTTGTTTTTGACAAGACAGGCACATTAACA
>CAZVZI010000444.1:0-235 GCA_964631455.1 uncultured Thermodesulfobacteriota bacterium
AGTTGTTTCGCTGGAAAGGATGAATAAAATTCTGAAGATTGATGCCGATAATCTTATTGCCGTTGTTGAGCCGGGTGTTATTACAGGCGAATTACAATGGGAAGTGGAAAAGCTCGGTCTGTTTTATCCGCCGGATCCGTCAAGCCTCAAGTTTTGCACCATGGGCGGAAATGTTGCAGAGTGCGCAGGCGGGCCCAGGGGTGGGAAATATGGGGTTACAAAGGACTATGTGCCG
>CAZVZI010000444.1:245-1560 GCA_964631455.1 uncultured Thermodesulfobacteriota bacterium
AGAAGGCACGTTAGGCATTGTTACAAAGATAATTTTGAAATTATTGCCTTTGCCGGAGGCGACAAAGACAATGCTTGCTGTTTTTTCAGATATGAGAGATGCGGCAACAACTGTTTCACTGATAATATCCTTAAAGATTATTCCTTCAACATTGGAGTTTATGGACAAGAACAGCATAAGCTGTGACGCAAGTATGGGGCTTCCGGCAGATGTTGATGCGCTCCTTTTAATAGAAGTTGATGGGGCTAAAGGACTTGTAGAAAATCAGGCAGAAACCATCAAAAAGATATGCCTTGATAACAGGGCAAGAGAGGTAAGGATTGCCGGGGATAAAAGAGAGGTTAAGCAACTTTGGCAGATACGGCGCGCAATATCTCCGTCTCTTGCTAAGTTAAAACCAAACAAGATAAACGAGGATATCGTTGTGCCGAGAAGTAAAATTCCTGACGCAATAATCGGCATAAGAGAGATTGCGAAAAAATATAATCTTATCAATGCCAACTTCGGCCATGCAGGCGACGGCAATATCCATGTGAACATTATGATTGATAAATCGGATAAAGCCGAGGTCGAGAGGGCAGAAAAAGCCGTAAAGGAAATCTTTGGGCTTGTTCTTGGTCTTGGAGGCACAATTTCAGGCGAGCATGGGATAGGCATTTCCAAGATGCCGTATATCGGTATGGAGTTGAGCCAGCCTGCAATTGACGCAATGAAAAAAATAAAACAGGTTTTAGATCCGAAAGGGATTTTGAATCCTGGGAAGATTTTTCCAAGATTATAAACTTGTATGAAAACCTTAAAACAATTTGCCAATGAAATAAATAAGTGTGTTCTTTGCGGAACATGCAGGAGCGTATGTCCTACATTTGACGTGGTGCAGAGAGAGCCTGCCAGCGCAAGGGGAAAGGTGGCTCTCTGCGGCGCATACCTGAATAAAGAGATAGAACTGTCGGATGTGTTTATCAAGCAGATGAATGAGTGCGTGCAGTGCATGGCGTGTAAGACAGCCTGTCCAAATGATGTAAATGTGCCGGATATAATTCTTGCCGCAAGGGCAGAGATTGCCAAGGAGAATGGCCTGTCTTTTGCAAAGTCTTTTATATTCAAAAATATTCTGGGTTCAGAAACACTTATGCCTGTGGCAATGAAATTTGCGTCAAAGCTTCAGGGGCTTTTGTTCAAAGATGTTCCGGAAGAGAGTGGCCTGCACCGGAGATTTCCTTTGCCGCTCATAGATGAAAAGCGTCTTGTGCCGCAGTTGGCAGAGAGATTCTTTCTGGAGAGAAGGAGTAATCCCCCCATCCCCCCTTTAGAA
>CAZVZI010000445.1:0-1554 GCA_964631455.1 uncultured Thermodesulfobacteriota bacterium
AAAATCGCATGCAAATGTGGGAAGCTTACAATTGATTGGAAAGATTAGGCAGAGAGGTGAACTTCTACAATGAACATCAAATCAAAATTTAACGAGCTATCAGTTCTGGCACCGTTATTGGTCGTTTATACGCTCGCCTATCTTGCGCTGATGGGGCTGGATTTTGTGGCGAAGGGTGAGTTTGATATGCCGGCGGGATTGATGGCGGTTTATTTTGCGCTTCTTTTGGCGTATGCCGCTGATAAGGAGATTCGAAGATGGACGGGGAAAGAGTCGCCGCCGCGCAAAGGAACGTTGTTTGTCTATTTGTGGATGATCTTTTATCTGGTGATTTTTATCATTCACAGCCTTAAGCCGGAGTATGCTCTACCCAAGGATTTGACCACGGTGACACTGCAAGTCTTGGGGATATTCTTTGGGTCCAAGGTGTCAAAGAAGATATTTCAAGCGAGGGCGCAGAAATTGGTGGATGCCGTATTAGAGAAAGTAGCGCCCAGCACTGGAACACCGGCAACCGAACCAGTGCCACCTCAGGATGACATGCCAGCGACTACAAATATCGAAGCGCCGAAGACCACACCGCCCGTTGCCGAAGTTGTCGGGGTAATAGATAAACAGGAAGAGGTTATCTTGGAGGTGATTCGGAATAAGGGACAGGCAAAGAGAGAGGATTTTCTGGCCGCCAGCGACATGTCCAAGAGCAGTTTGGGACGGCTGTTAGATATGATGGAAGCTGAGGGAAAAATTGTGCAGGTTGGGGAAAGGAAGGCGAGTTATTATGTTTTGGGAGGGTCAAAATAACGGCCGAGTTATAACTCGTTATGACTCGGTTATGGCCCATTTTATAACCCAGATATAACCCATTTATGGCAAGTGCCACGCCTCTCTGGAAGAGGCGGGAGTTGAGAATGTGGATGTCATGGAGAAAGCGGTGATGAGGCATGGCACTATCTGAGGAGATCGTCCGCATATGGCGGCCGATTTAAATATGAGAAAACTATCCGAACATTTCACGTATGATGAGATGACGCTTTCCGGGACGGCGGTTAGAAAGGGCATTAAAAACGACCCTAGCCCTGCGGAACTAAAGAACCTCCAACAGCTCTGCACGAAGATTTTAGAGCCTTTCAGAACCAAGATTGGACCGCTTCGCGTCTCTTCCGGTTATCGCTCCCCTGCCCTGAACAAACTGATCGGCGGCTCTCCAAAATCCCAGCATTGCTTAGGCCTTGCGGCAGATGTAACGCCACTCAAGATGGATTTGAAGAAGGCATATCTTTGTCTAGTCGATTCCGGCATACCTTTCGATCAAGCCATCTTTGAATTCGGCAGGTGGGTGCATGTGTCGTGGAGTGTGAAGCCAAGGGGACAAAAGTTGGTGGCGTTTAAAGAAACAGGCAAGACGAGATATGTAACTCTGACTGATTATGGAACAAAAAACTTGTAAGGGAGGTTCTTTATGCAAAAGACTGCTATTATTACTGGGGCAAGTTCGGACATAGGGCAAGCACTTGCCATTATGATGGCAAAAACCGGGTTCAATGTTGGAGTTCA
>CAZVZI010000446.1:0-1548 GCA_964631455.1 uncultured Thermodesulfobacteriota bacterium
ATGGCGGAAACCCCTGCCTCTGCTGCCTTGTCAACATTATCCCTGAACGGGAAAAATGCGTCTGACGCCATGACAGTCCCTTGGACATCCAAACCTGCGTCCTTTGCCTTCATAATACCGAGCCGCGTGGAGTCAATGCGCGACATCTGGCCTGCGCCGATACCGATGGTCTGGGTATTTTTTGCAAATATAATGGCATTGCTCTTTACATGCTTGCCCACATTCCATGCAAAAAGCATGTCTTCAAGCTGCGCATCTGTGGGCTCTAATTTTGTTACGGTCTTTAAGTCTTGCGCGCACTCCATATCCGCTGTCTGGACAAGCAGGCCGCCGTTGACTTTTTTTAAATCATAGCCAATAACTTCTGATGTATGCGCTTTGAACTCCGGTATCTCAAGCAGCCTCAAATTTTTCTTATCTCTTAATATCCTGAGCGCATCCACATCAAATCCCGGCGCTGCAATAGCCTCAAGAAAAAGTAAGCTCATCGCTTTTACAGCTTCTGCGTCAACTTTTCTGTTGAAGGCAATAATGCCGCCGAATGCAGACACCTTATCGCATGACAGGGCTTTTTCATAGGCATCCAAAAGGCCTTTCTTCGACATGGCTACGCCGCAGGGGTTGTTGTGCTTTATTATTACACAACTTGGCTCATGAAATTCCTTTGCAAGTTCAATTGCTGCATTCAAATCTAAAATATTATTAAACGAAAGCCCTTTGCCGTGCAGTTGCCGTGCATTTGCTATGCAAGGCTCTTTTCTGTCATGGCTTTTCTCCCTGTAAAATGCAGCCTGCTGATGAGGGTTTTCTCCGTATCTTAAATCCTGGGCCTTTGCAACCTGAACAGTAAATGTATCCGGGAAATCTTTTTTAACCATGCCGCCTTCTATTCTGCCGAGATAATTTGATATGGCGCCGTCATATCTGGCGGTAAGCTGGAATACCTTTTTAGCAAGCTCAAACCTGGTTTGAGACGAGAGACTGCCGCCGCTCTTTTTAATCTCATCAAGAATATTTTGATAATCTGAAGGGTCTGTAACCACAGCCACGTCCTTGTGATTTTTTGCCGCAGCGCGTATCATGGTCGGCCCGCCTATGTCTATATTCTCAATCGCCTCCTCAAGAGAGCAGCCTTTTGCAATCGTATCTTCAAACGCATATAGATTTACAACCACCATGTCTATAGGCAGGATGCCATGCTCCTCCATCTGCTTCACATGTTCTGTCTTGTCCCTTTGGCCGAGTATGCCGCCGTGAATCTTCGGGTGAAGCGTTTTAAGCCTTCCGTCTAACATTTCGGGAAAGCCCGTATAATTGGATATGCCTATAACAGATACTCCTGCCTTTTTGAGAAGCTCAGCCGTTCCTCCGGTGGAGATTATTTCAATGCCTTGCTTTGACAAGTCTTTTGCAAAGGCATCAATCCCGCTCTTGTCCGTAACGCTGATAATCGCCCTGCGAATCTTTCTCATGTCTTATTTAATCCTCCCATTCTTCTCTCAAACCGTTCGGCTGATGGTTCGACAAGGCTTCGGCGTGAGCTCAGCC
>CAZVZI010000447.1:0-1538 GCA_964631455.1 uncultured Thermodesulfobacteriota bacterium
CGTTGGCAGCAGTTTTTCTGTAGATGGGCCTTAAAAGGTCAAGGGTCTTAATTATTTCCGCCGGTTTCATCTTGAAGTTTTCTCTTATAATCTCAACGATCTTTTCAGGCGCAATCTTTTCCGTGCCGAAGGTGTCAACCATGACGGATACCGGCTCTGCAATGCCTATTGCGTAGGCAATCTGCACCTCGCACTCATCTGCTAATCCTGCTGCCACCACATTCTTAGCCACATACCTCCCCATGTAAGACGCAGATCTGTCAACCTTTGACGGATCTTTTCCTGAAAATGCGCCGCCGCCGTGGCTTCCGTGGCCGCCGTAGGTATCAACAATTATCTTTCTTCCTGTCAAACCGCAGTCGCCCTGGGGGCCGCCCACAACAAATCTGCCGGTCGGGTTTATGTGGTATTTAGTGTTTTTGTCCAGATATTCTGCAGGGATGGCCTTCTTTACGACCTCATTGATTATTGCATCCGTGAGAGTCTTATTATCAACATCAGGTGAATGCTGGCTTGAAACAACAATAGTATCAACCTTCACGGGCTTGTTGTTTATATACTGAATGGTTACCTGGGATTTTCCATCGGGTCTCAAGAACTTAAGTCCGCCCTTCTTTCTTGCCTCCGTCAGCCCCTGTGTTATCTTGTGGGCAAAATGTATGGGCATGGGCATTAACTCGGGAGTGTGATTGCAGGCATAGCCGAACATAAGCCCCTGGTCTCCTGCGCCTTGCTCCTTTCCTTCCATCGTATCAACACCCATTGCAATATCAGGCGACTGTTTGTCCAACGTTACCATGACAGCGCAGGTATGGGCGTCAAAACCCATGGAGGCGTCGTTATAACCTATCTCCCTTATCGTATTTCTTACAACCTCAGGATAATTTACCTGGGCCTTTGTAGTAATCTCTCCTGCGATAAGCGCCAAGCCTGTTGTAACGAGCGTTTCACACGCAACCCTGCTTTTTGGATCCTGCGCAAGAATTGCATCCAGCACAGAATCAGATATCTGGTCAGCAACTTTGTCGGGGTGTCCCTCTGTAACGGATTCTGAGGTGAAAAGATAGTTCTTGATTCCCATAAGTAATAGCCTCCTTTTTTACCGAAAATTTTAAAACACAAAGATAAACATTTTTTACCCAAGATGTCAATAAAATTAAAAATTAAACCCCACTCTTTTTAATATTTGTTATTTGATGTTTGTTATGACAACTACCGATAACAATTACAGACTTGTAGTCTGTAATTAAATTTGCTATGATTTAAATCAACGTGGGAAAAATCTTGCTTACCCTTTTCATTCTTACACTGATTACATTAACTCTTAATCTGCCGTTCGGCTATTTGAGGTCAACGGCAAATAAATTCTCTCTCAAATGGTTTCTATGTATACACATACCCATACCATTTGTAATTTTAATAAGGATGTGGCTGGGGTTCGGCTATATGGCAATCCCTGTATTGCTTGTAGGGGCACTGGCCGGACAGATTTTGGGCGGATACCTTAATTTTAATAAAGTAAAATAGTTATGACGCCT
>CAZVZI010000448.1:0-1528 GCA_964631455.1 uncultured Thermodesulfobacteriota bacterium
CATCAAAGGATAGCCTGCCCCCTCTTACTGTCTCCGTTGCTGTACCAAACCCTTCAAGCTGGAATTTTAAAAGCGCTGCTGCAACCTCCATTGGCTGAAGACCGTCTGAAAGTATTTCAACCATTTTAAGATATTTGTCAAAACGCTTATCATCAATGAATTCCTGAATCTTTTCTTTCAGGCGAAGGGCCCTTGCCTCTTGAATCTCCTGAACAGACGGCAGCTTTCCTCTTGTTATTTTTGTCTTTGCGACTTGCTGTATAAGCCTGAGCTGCCTGTCTTCCCTTGGGGTGACAAATGTTATGGCAATGCCTTCCTTTCCTGCCCTGCCTGTCCTTCCTATCCTGTGCACATAGGATTCAGGGTTCTGCGGAATGCTGTAATTAATCACATGCGTAATCTTACTTATATCAAGGCCTCTTGCAGCCACATCTGTTGCAACAAGCACATCGATACCCCCTCCACGAAACTTTTTCATTACAGACTCTCGCTGGGATTGGCTGAAGTCGCCGTGGATGGCCTCTGCCTCATATCCCCTGAGTTTTAAATCCGCCGCAACATCATCAACCTCTTTTTTGGTATGGCAGAACACAAGAAACAGGTCGGAATCCTCCACATCTATTAGCCTGCAAAGGGCGTCTGTTTTTTCGGACTGCCGCACCTCATAAAATATCTGATTTATCTTCGGTTCAGTAAGCATATTTTTGGCAATAGTTACCCTTTCAGGAGTTCGCATATAGCGATTGGCTATTTTGAGTATTGCATCTGGCATTGTGGCTGAAAATAAAAGCGTCTGCCTTTCCTTTGGAGTCTCTTTGAGTATGGTTGTAATGTCGTCAACAAAACCCATATCCAGCATCTCGTCCGCCTCATCAAGCACAACAATTTTTACATAATTAAGCCGCAGCGTCTTTCTCTCTATATGGTCTATAACCCTGCCGGGCGTGCCGACTACAACCTGAACCCCTTTTTTCAACGCCCTTATCTGTCTTTCTATGGACTGACCTCCATAAATGGGAATAGCCTGAATCCTCTTAAATCTGCCAATCTTATTCATCTCTTCAGCGACCTGAATGGCAAGCTCCCTTGTGGGAGTAAGGATTATTGCCTGCACCATAAAATTTCTTGGGTCTATCTTTTCCACAATGGGTATGCCGTAGGCGGCAGTCTTGCCTGTGCCGGTCTGCGCCTGGCCGATAGCGTCCTTGCCCTGCAAGAGGATAGGTATTGTCCTCGCCTGTATTGGCGTCGGCTCCTCAAAACCCATGCTTGTAACAGCTTGAAGCGCCTCTTTGCTTAAGCCTAAATCAGTGAATTTAATTTGTTCTTTCTTTTCCAAATCCGACCTCCGTTTTGATAACAAATTGTAGGCAAAGGGTTATATATCCCACCTGTTGACTATATAGCTTACATGCCTTTACCTTTAATATCAGCTTTCTTAAACAACTCTATCAAATAAACAATGCTATGTCAAAGGTTGACCCAAATCAGGTTTTTAATAATTAGGGACACATCCCATTATTACCTT
>CAZVZI010000449.1:0-278 GCA_964631455.1 uncultured Thermodesulfobacteriota bacterium
CCATACCGATTATGACCAAATCTCACAGGTTTTAAAGACATTTTCAAAAAAAGAGTTTTCAACTTCGGTATCAACGCCTTCGCCGATTACTACTAAGAAGGGTGACGGCAATAAAGACGGTAAGATCAACTTGATTGATATGTCGATCCTGCAGACAGATTGGAAAGCGGATAAAGATAATAAGAAAAAAATCAGGGAAGCTATGGATATAAATAGCGACGGTTTAATAAACAGCTTTGATTTTTCGCTTCTTAAGAAAATATTGCAGGATTCGGGGA
>CAZVZI010000449.1:288-1210 GCA_964631455.1 uncultured Thermodesulfobacteriota bacterium
AGGTAAAATAATTTTCCTATTGATCCTTTGAGCTAAAAATTGTATGGTAAATAGTATGCTGCGTGTTGCAATCAATGGTTTCGGAAGAATTGGGAGAAGTGTTTTCAAGGCTGCATTCGAAAAACATTCAGATAAGGTTGAAATTGCCTGCATCAATGATCTTTCTTCCTCACAAATTCTTGCGCATCTTTTAAAATACGACTCTGCATACGGCACCTGGAATCACGAAGTTTCCTTTGATGAAACAAACCTCATAATTGATAACAAAAAGTACCCGGTTATTGCAGAAAAAGAGCCTACGAAGCTCCCATGGAAAGATCTGAATATTGATATAGTTATCGAGTCCACAGGCCGTTTTGCAACAGCAGAAGGTATGCAGCAGCATATTTTGGGAGGTGCAAAAAAAGTTGTTTTGTCTGCTCCTGCCAAAGGCGGGGGAGTGAGGACTCTTGTGATGGGAGTAAACCATCATGAATATCAGGGGGAAGAACTTGTTAATAATGCTTCATGTACCACCAATTGTATTGCTCCGGTTGTTGCAATCATTGATTCTGCGTTTGGTGTAGCAAAAGCGGCAATGACAACTGTGCACGGGGTGACAGCTGAACAAAATTTAGTAGATGGCCCTCCTCTGGGCGGCAAATCCAACGATTTAAGAAGGGCACGGGCAGCTTTTGTAAACATTATTCCTACCACAACAGGCGCCGCAGTTGCCGTCACCGAAGCGATTACATCTTTGGCAGGTATGTTTGACGGCAGGGCTTTAAGGGTGCCTGTTATTGCCGGCTCTATTTCTGATATCACAATAGTTTCAAAGAAAAAAACAACTGTTGAAGAGGTTAATGAAGTTTTCAAAAAAGCCTCTGAAGATCCGCGATGGAAGGGAATTGTTGCCTGCTCTGAAGGAGCTCTTGTGTCGGCG
>CAZVZI010000449.1:1220-1525 GCA_964631455.1 uncultured Thermodesulfobacteriota bacterium
TGGCCGGCCTGAATCTTCAATCGTTGATTTGCCTTTAACACAGGTTGTTGGCGGCGATCTGCTTAAAATATTTGCCTGGTATGACAATGAATGGGGCTACTCAAACCGTTTAATTGAACAGGTAATTAATGTAGGCAAAGCACTCTAGCATTTTTCTTACACTTATCTCGTTTATTTCATATTTTTAACCCATAGGATACGTATCCTATGAAGGAATTAGGACCGAAATGGTTACCTGGTGAGAAACCTTCCCAAAACAGACTGACATCACAATGGTTGGCAGAAGATGTGCCAAACCGCTGGAT
>CAZVZI010000450.1:0-1519 GCA_964631455.1 uncultured Thermodesulfobacteriota bacterium
AAAGAGGTCGGCGTAAAGATGGATTTTGTGGCCACTGTGCACACAGACACTAACGAGATTACCCTTGAAGTTAAACTCGAGGTTTCATCACTGGGCGAAAAGGTCACGCTTCAGTCAGAGGGAAAATCCACAGAGGCATATACTACAAGGAGCAGAAATGCAGAAACCTTTTTAAGATTAAAGGATGGCGATAAGGCTGTGCTTGCTGGACTTATCTCAGATACGGAGAGGACATCTGCATCCAAGATACCATTTTTATCTGATATCCCGGTATTGGGCGCTCTTTTTACAGCAACGAGCGATAAAACCGAAGAAACAGATATATTGATGTCTATTACTCCAAGGATTATTAGGGCAATGGAGGTTTTACCTGATGAGAATCAGCCTATACAATCAGGCAGGGAAGAGACATATACAGGTGGAACCTTGCCGCCTGTTATGCCTCCGACAATGCCTATGCCTCCCCATGCACCATCAGGGGCTCCTGAAGAGCCGGCTGGATTCATACCCCCGCCTCCACCCCCTCCGCCAATGCCGCAGTGAAATCAATTCTCAATAAATATATCACTGGGTTTACCCTCATAGAATTGGTGATAGTAATAGCTGTTCTGGCAATATTAGCATCTGTTGCCATGCCGCTGGCCCGGATGTCTGTAAAGAAGGGGAAAGAACTTGAGCTCAGGCAAAATTTGAGGATAATGCGGCAAGCTATTGATAAATATAAAGAGAACTACGATAAACATCTTTACAAGAAAGAAGAAGAGGTTGACCGTTCAGGCTATCCAAAGACACTTGAGGAATTGGTAGAAAAGAAGGTCTTAAGGCGCATCCCTATAGACCCGTTCACAGGCAAGGCTGATTGGATTACCACATCATATACCGATGACCCTGAAAGTAGTTTTAGCGATGAAAAAGATGTGTTTGATATAAGGTCTGCCTCAAATGGGACTGCCCTGGATGGGACAAAATATAGTGAATGGTAACATACTAAGGTTAAGGATGAGGATAAGGTTTAGGAAGAAAAGCAAGGTTAAGGCTGAGGCTGAGATTAAGGAAGAAAAAAGCGAAAATAAGTAGCCCTCAATCTTAGCCTTAACCACAACCAGTTTTTCTTATGAAGCGTATTGGTAAAAAGACTGCCATGGAATGGTTCAAACATAATAAGGGATTTACATTAATAGAACTCCTTATCGTCATGAGCATAATAGCAATACTTGCGACGATTGCCCAGCCCTCTTTCAGACAGGCGGTTAAAGGAAGACCTTTTTGTGTTCCGGGATACAATTGCTAAATATTACAGTGACCACGGTAAATATCCGGCTACACTCGATGACCTTGTCCAGGGAGGCTACCTAAGGACGATTCCAAAGGACCCGTTTACAAATTCTACTGAAACATGGCAGCTCATATATAGCGAAGGAGAGGGCGAATACTGTGCTGATTGCACCGAAGGCGATGAGCAGGGGATATTTGATGTGCATAGTGGGAGCGACCTCGTTGCCCTTGATAGCACGCCGTA
>CAZVZI010000451.1:0-1514 GCA_964631455.1 uncultured Thermodesulfobacteriota bacterium
TTCAAGCGACAATAAATCCCATGCTGGCAAAACAAGTCGGCCTTCTCAATATAACCGAAAGTGTTGTAAGACCGCTTTTTGGAAATATAAGCGTTATACTCCTTCTTATGGTGCCGCTTCTAACCATGAGGCTTTTTTCAGAGGAAAAAAAGTCCGGCACCATAGAGCTTCTTCTTACATATCCGGTTACCGATATGGAGGTGCTTTTGGGCAAGTTTTTTTCCTGCATGGCTGTGTTTATAATAATGATTGCGTTGACCGTCATATATCCTGTTTTACTGATGGCATTTGGCCAGCCTGAGCCAGGCCCTCTGATAACCGGGTATGTGGGCCTGTTTTTGGTTGGCGCATCGTTTATAAGCCTTGGTGTCTTTGCATCTTCTTTGACAGAAAATCAAATAATAGCCGCCACAGTAGCCTTTGGCCTCCTGCTCCTTTTCTGGATGATTGGTTTTTCCGCCTCACTTGCAGGTCAAACTCTTGGAGACATATTAACGTATATATCGTTGACAGCGCATCTGGAGGGCTTTGCCAAAGGCGTGATAGGCACGGAAGATATTGTTTATTATTTAATATTTATAAGCCTTTTTCTGTTCTTGACATTAAGGATACTTGAGTCAAAGAAGTGGAGAGGATGAAAACAGTTTTAAGTTAGGAGTTCGGAGTTAGGAGTTAAAACCAATGAAAAGATTTATACCGATTCTTGGACTTTTGCTATTGGCAATAGGAGGGGTTTCCTATGTCATAGCAGGCGCAATGCAGACATACATGGCGGCCATTATATGGGCAGGGCTTTTGTGTCTGTTATTTTTCTTTTATGTAAGTTTTTCAGATATAAAAAATATCCTGTCCGGAAGGTCTGCCAAATACGGGGCGAACACTGTCCTGATGACAGTGGTATTTGCGGCCTTGCTTATCTTCACTGTATTCATGTCAACCAAATACAAGGCCAAATGGGATATGACAGCAACAAAGCGATATACCCTTTCCAATCAGACGCTGAAACTGTTAGGCTCTCTTAAAAAGGATATTGAGGCAGTCGCGTTTTACAGAGGCGATGAGAGGACAAGGCAGGCCATGCAGGACCTCTTGTCGGAATACAAGCATAATTCTTCCCGTTTTACTTATCAGTTTATAGACCCGGATAAAAACCCGGCGCTTGCCGCAAAATATAATGTAACATCCTACAGAACAACGCTCATAAGAAGCGGAAATAAAGAAGAGGTGGTCGGTTTTGAGAGCGAAGAAAAACTTACCAATGCTTTATTAAAGGTTTCCAGGGACGAGGTAAAAACCATCTATTTTCTGAAAGGTCATGGAGAAAACAATATACTTGATATGCAGAACAGCGGCTACAAGGCTGCAAAGGAGGCGGTTGAAAAGGAGAATTACCTTGTAAAAGAAGTTGTATTGTTAACTCTCGAAAAAGTTCCTGATGACGCCGCTGTGCTTGTGGTTAGCGGCCCTAAAAAAGAACTCTTGCCTGATGAAATAAAAAAACTGACCGCATATAT
>CAZVZI010000452.1:0-1508 GCA_964631455.1 uncultured Thermodesulfobacteriota bacterium
GCAATATTATTATCTTTATAGCATGACCATGTCAAATGAAATGGCGCATTAAGCCCCATCCCCTTTTTCACAATGGCCGACTTTTTCATGTGAATGAGCGGCGTTATTATTTCTATCCTTGTCTCCGGTCTTGTGCCGGCATCTATCACCTTTTCAAATGCCTTATAAAAAACCTCCCTGCAGTCAGGATAGCCGGAGCTGTCTTCTTCCACAGCGCCTATATAAATCTTCTTTGCGCCTATCACCTCTGCCCATGATACCGCAATGGAAAGGAGGTGCGCATTTCTGAAAGGCACATAGGTGAGGGGAATACCGGTTGTGAGTTCGGAGTCAGGAGTTCGGAGTGGAACGGCTATCTTTTTATCAGTCAATGCAGAACCGCCAATCTCTTTCAGATAACCCACATCAACCGCAAGCCTTTTTTTTACATTATAAAAATCCGCAATATCGTTGAATGCCTTGAGTTCCCTTTGCTCGGTTCTTTGGCCGTAATTAAGATGCAAAAATGCCGGCTCATTTTCAAGACTGGCAATGGCAGCGGTAACAAGGCTGTCCATGCCGCCGCTTACAAGGACTATGGAGAGGGGTTTGTTTTCTCTTTTCATTTCCTTGAAAATTGGAGAACCCGGCCATAAATGACAGGGTTCTCCGTCATAAAGCTTTGTTCTTATCCCGTTCCATCAAACTAACAGCTTTTGCAAGAAGATTTCTTTTTTGCTTTCTTCTTAGCAGGTTTCTTTGCCGCTTTCTTTTTTGCCGCCATGGTTTTCACCTCCTTTGCTTTAAATTATAGCCTGCCTCCAAAGCCGCATCCATCACTTGTTTCAGAGGCACATTTTTCTTTTCTGCTATTTTTTTGCAATCCTCGTATTCCGGCTGTATGTTTACCGGCTTGCCATCCCACTCTGAAATTTTGACTCCCACCTTTCCATAAGACGTTGAGACCTCTTTTATGCTTCTCTCAAGACAACATCTATCAACCTCGTATGTTCTGATTCCAATGGTTGTTGTTTCTTCAAAAATCACATCCATTATAGCGCCTTTTTTGTTTTCGGAACACAGGGCTTTCAAAAGCACCGCCGGTCTGTTTTTTTTCATCTGTATTGGTATCAGGAATACCTCAATGGCGCCCTTTTTGAAAAGCCTTGCCATAAGATACTCATATATCTGAGGATTCATATCATCTATGTTGGTTTCTACCATCAGTAGTTTTTCCGAGCCTCCGCTCCCTTGACCGATTACCAGTCTCAGCATATTTGGAATTTCTTTAAAATCTTTATCCCCTATGCCATACCCTATGCTTCCTATTTTCATGCGCGGCATATCGCCAAAATCCTGCGCAAGCGTCTTTATGATGGCAGCGCCTGTCGGTGTTGTAAGTTCCGATGCAACAGGAGACGGCGCAACCGGCATACCTTTTAAAAGTTCTAAAGTTGCCGGCGCAGGCAAAGACATTCTTCCGTGGGATGTTTCAACCCAGCCTGAAAATAGGAAGCATAGGGTATGGC
>CAZVZI010000453.1:0-1507 GCA_964631455.1 uncultured Thermodesulfobacteriota bacterium
TCGGGCAGTTCAGGCATGATGATAATGTTTATTGGAATGTGCGATATGAGTTTTAAAAAAGACTGAGCTTACGCATAAAAATTCTTATCCATTGCCTCTGTTCCGGAGAACTTTCCCTCGGCCTCTTTACACGACATTACCTGCAATATGGTTAAGTTGACCTTTATTACCTTCCCGTGATAGATTTTTATGTATGTCAAAAAAACAGTTAATGGAAATACCGTCGGTTGACGAGGTTTTAAGGTCTGATGCCTTAAAGCAATATGTTAATTCCTGTTCAAAAAATCTTGCTCTGCAGGCTATTAGAGAGACTCTTGGAAAAATAAGAACAGATATTATGGCCGGCCATAAGGTTGATACTTCTATGGATAATATAGAAACGCTTGTCAGACAGTATCTGGATAATATGTTAAAGCCGTCTGTCAAAAGAGTGGTCAATGCATCCGGAATAGTTTTGCATACAAATCTTGGCAGGGCGATATTATGTGATGAGGCCATTGAGGCTGTTAAAATTGCGGCAGGCAATCCTGTAAATCTTGAATTTGATCTGGAAAAAGGCGAAAGGGGAGACAGGGACAGCCATATAGAGGCTGTCGTATGCCATCTTACAGGGGCAGAGGCGGCTGCCATCGTCAATAATAACGCAGCGGCGGTTTTTTTAACATTGAATACACTGGCTGAAGGTAAAGGGGTTGTTATTTCCAGGGGAGAGCTTGTAGAGATAGGCGGTTCTTTCAGAATACCTGATGTGATAAAAAAGAGCGGATGTGAGATATTAGAGGTTGGGACAACCAACAGAACTCACTTATCGGATTATGTTTCCGCCATAAATTCGGATACAGCCGTATTTTTAAAGGCGCATACAAGCAATTATAGGGTGATTGGTTTCGCATCAAGTGTGGATTTGAAAGAATTGGCAAAGGTCGGAAGACAGCATAATATTCCGGTGGTTGAAGATTTAGGAAGCGGGGCGTTGATAGATTTGCCCCAATTTGGTCTTCCATGCGAACCCATAGTCAGCGAAAGTATTGGCTACGGGGCAGATGTCGTTACATTTAGCGGGGATAAACTCCTTGGCGGCCCCCAGGCAGGCATTATTGCCGGCAAACTGAAATATATAAAGAGGATAAATAAAAACCCTTTAAAGAGGGCATTAAGGGTTGATAAATTTACTATCGCTGCGATGGAGGCAACATTAAAACTTTATCTGAAACCGGATATGCTGCATAAGAGGCTGCCAACTTTAAGATTTTTAACAAGACCCATATCAGAGATAAAGACAGTTGCGGAAGAGGCGGCAAGACTTATTAGAGAGGGGCTTGACAAAAGATATATTATAGAAATTGAAGATGGTTTTAGTCAGACAGGAAGCGGCTCTTTACCGGATGAGGCGATTGCTACGAAGGTCATTTCCATTACTCATAATAAAATACCGGCGGAAAAAATATTCAAGATGTTCCTGGAAAACAGCCCTCCTGTTTTGGGCAGGGTGCACAAAGAAAAGTTT
>CAZVZI010000454.1:0-1507 GCA_964631455.1 uncultured Thermodesulfobacteriota bacterium
AACCCGTGGGGATAAGATAAAGCCAGAACTATTGACAAAAATGGTTGAGGCTGGCTTAACTCAAATGGCCTTGGGAATAGAGACCGGAGATGAAACCCTGGCCAGAGAGATCAAAAGCGCTTCTAGTCTAAGTCAACAGACAATAGCAAATAACACCAAGCTTGCCCAAAGCATAGGGGTTTCTGTTGCTTATAACCTTATGGTCGGCTTACCTGGCCAAGATTGGAGAAGCATTTTGCAAACTGCACTTTTCCTCAAAGATAATCCTCCTGACAGAGGTGGCGTAACAGAATTTTACCCGCATCCTGGCTCACATTATTATGATGAACTCATAAAACATGGTCAGGTAACCCTAAGAAATGGCAGGCCGGCAGAATTAAACTTGTCACATATGACTAGGGGGGAAATTTTATGCGCTGTAAGAGACTTAGAGATTCTCCTTTATAATATCTTTTATGCCAAGACCCATCCAGAAGCAAAAGAATTTATTTCTGAGGGTTTCATCGAGCCAATAATTGATAAATTAAGGATTTGGACAATTTATGATTTGCTGCTAAACTCAACGAAAAGCTCACCACTCAGAGAAGTACTACTTAAGCAAACGGCAAAATCAGCCGATGATATTTTCAAGGATTTAATCAGAGAAAGGGAAAAGAACAACCATACTCTAACAGCGCTACGGTTAACCCAGGATTCGACACGATTTTTAGCATGCGAATTCTTTTATAAATATCGCGAAGCTATCAACCTTAATCCTTTAATTAAAAAGACTTATCTTGACCCATTTCTTAGTAAAATTCAATTTTGTGATGCTGTTGGAATAGCGCGCCTCCCATTCAACACCGTTAGAATGTGGATAATGCTCGGATTAACTCTGGCCTATGTATTACAGACTGAATGCGATCTTGAAATTAAAACTATCAAAGCAGGAGATGTTAATAAATCCCATGAACTTCTTAGCAATAAAACAACCGCAGATATTAATAGAGCACAAAATAATTTTAACCCGGCTAATTTAAAATCTACTGGACAAACCAATTTCATGGGAATCTCAATAAAAATTACAGGTCCGGAAAATCATCTTGTAATTTGTTAAATCATCTCGCCTAAAAAAATCCTACAGCATCTCCATCATCGCTTTAACCCCGGCACCAAAGTTGATCTTGGCCCCTAGCCGTTTAAACAGGACCTCAACCGCAGCCCAAGCACCAATTAAGTCAAGAGAGTCAACGTAGCCCAAATGACCAATGCGGAAAATTTTACCCTTCAGCTCGCCTTGTCCCGGCGCCACCTCAACATTAAACTCATCGCGCATAGCAGAGCGGACATCCTCACCATCAACCCCCTCTGGCGGGAAAATTGCAGTCACTGCCGGTGAGGCACAAGCATCATCAGCTAAAAGTTTTAAGCCGAGTGATTTAGCCGCTGTTCTTAAAAGGTCACGATTAAATTTATGTCTGGCAAAAACATTTTCCCGGCCCTCTTCTTTCAACATTTTTAAGCCTTC
>CAZVZI010000455.1:0-1503 GCA_964631455.1 uncultured Thermodesulfobacteriota bacterium
CCTGGAAACAGACCTTTTAGCCCAGGAGATAAGACAAAGACTAATAAAATAAGAGTGAAAAAATTTTTTAACAGAAGGAGGTGAAAGAAAGAAGGTATTAAAATGTCGTTATAGCCACTGTTGGCTGGTTATGATAAAGGAAATGAAAATAGTAAGAAAAGGAGGTTAAACAGAAATGCTGATTCAACGATTAAAACAGAGAGTTGTCTCTAATATTGAGAAAATGACTTTGGCGATAATTCTATCCATTGTTATGGCTATGGGATTTGCCTATAAGGTCAATGCCAGTCCTGATTTAGCGCCAGAGGAACTGGAGAAGGCAAAAAAGATATTTTTCAACAGATGTGCTGGCTGCCATGGAACCCTCAGAAAGGGCGCCACAGGGCCTGAGATTACAGATAAGAAACTAAAAGAGAAGAATTACGATACCAATATCATAACGGCATTCATTACCAACGGCACGGGTGGTGGCATGCCGAGCTTCAGCGGCGATTTTTCTGCCGAGGAGATAAATATTATGGCAAGATTTCTCCAGAATCCACCGCCTGTCCCGCCTGAATTTCCGTTGGAACAAATGACCGAGAGCTGGAGGCTTATAGTCCCCCCAGCCCAAAGGCCCAAGAAACCTGAGCATAGCAAAAACTGGCAGAACTTCTTTGGCATTGTTTTAAGGGACGCTGGCAAGGTGGCCATACTTGATGGAGATAGCAAAGAAGTTGTATCTATTGTAGATACCGGCTTTGCAGTCCATATCTTACGGTCATCTGCTTCAGGCAGATATTTCTACTCTATAGGCAGGGACGGCAAGGCAACCATGATTGATTTATGGATGGCCAAGCCTGATAAGGTGGCAGAGGTAAAGACCTGCAATGAGGCAAGAAGCATAGATAGCAGCAAGTATAAAGGGAAGAAGGGGGACTTCGTGGATAAGCTTGCTATTATCGGCTGCTACTGGCCGCCTCATTTTGTAATCCTTGACGGCCAGACCCTGGAGCCAAAGAAGGTGGTAAGCACAAGGTCATATACATATGATACAGGCGAATATCACCCTGAGCCCAGGGTTGCGGCTATTATTTCCGCTCATCATGACCCTGAATGGATAATAAATGTTAAAGAGTCAGGGTATATATGGGCAATTGATTATACTGATATAAAGAACCTGAAAATCACGCAGATAGAGACAGAGCGATTTATGCACGACGGTGGCTGGGATGCTACAAAGAGATATATCCAGATGGCAGCCAACATGAGAAACAAGATGGTAATTGTAGACAGTGTGACAAAGAAACAAATTGCCCAGGTTGAGACAGGCAATAAACCCCATCCCGGCAGAGGCGCAAACTGGGAAGACCCTGAATTTGGTCCTGTTAGTGCCACACCACACTTGGGGGAAGCAACGGTTGTTGCGTGGGGCAGTGACCCTAAGGGCCATCCGCAGCATGCATGGAAGGTTGTAAGGAAAGTAGAAACCCTTGGCGGAGGCAGTTTGTTTGTTAAGACCCA
>CAZVZI010000456.1:0-1500 GCA_964631455.1 uncultured Thermodesulfobacteriota bacterium
CGTCTGAATCCTTCTCGCCCTGTCAACCCTTGTCTTTATATCTCTTGAGGATTCGCCGCTTGCATCGCCTGAAAGCTCTTTGAATCTTACGGCAGGCACATCGCAGTGGATGTCAATCCTGTCTAACAAAGGCCCTGAAATCTTTGCCCTGTATTTTTGAATCTGTGTCGGAGTGCAGCGGCATTCCTTGTGAATATCTCCCAGAAAGCCGCAAGGACAGGGGTTCATTGCGGCAATCAAGATAAAATGAGAAGGGTATGTCAAAGATATTGCAGCCCTTGCTATGGTAACCCTGCCGTCCTCAAGCGGCTGTCTCAACACCTCAAGCACATTCTTTTTAAACTCAGGCATTTCATCCAGAAACAAAACGCCGTTATGGGCAAGGGAAACCTCGCCGGGCCGCGGGATATGGCCCCCGCCAATCAGCCCTGCATCCGAGATTGTATGGTGTGGGCTTCTGAACGGCCGTGTTGTCACCAAAACCTGTTTCCTGTCCAGCGCGCCGGCGACGCTGTGTATCTTGGTGGTTTCTATGGCCTCATCAAGGGTCATGTCCGACAGGATGGTGGGCATTCGCCGGGCAAGCATGGTCTTTCCTGAACCGGGCGGGCCTATCATCAGCACATTATGTCCGCCTGCCGCTGCAACCTCCATCGCCCTTTTTACATGCTCCTGGCCTTTCACCTCATTCAAATCAATGTGCGATTCTCCGTCAGTTTTAAAATATGTTTCAACATCTATGCTGCAAGGTGGTATTTCGCTGTTGCCGTTTAAGAAATCCACCAGTTGTGGAAGATTCTCCATGCCGAATATTTCTATGCCGTCTACAAGGGCAGCCTCTTCGGCATTTTCTTTTGGGAGGATTACGCCTTTTAAGCCGTGTCTTTTGGCGGCAACCGCCATAGGAAGAGCGCCTTTTACGGGTTTCACCCTTCCGTCAAGGGAAAGCTCACCCAGAATCATATAATCATTAACCTTGTCATTTTTTAAAATGCCCTCGGCAGACAGGATTCCAAGGCTTACCGGCAAGTCAAAGGTTGTGCCTTCCTTTTTCACATCCGCAGGCGCAAGATTTACTGTGATATGTTTTGCAGGAAATTCGTAGCCTGAGTTTTTCAACGCCGCCCTTACCCTGTCTTTGCTTTCCTTTACGGCATTGTCAGGCAGGCCGACTGTAGAAAAAACAGGAAGGCCGAAGGCGGTATCCACCTCAACCTCCACAATATATGCATCTATGCCTAAAACCGCTCCACTGAATATCTTTGCTATCATTTTTACTCTCAAGGATTCTCTGAAAATACAATATCTCCTTCATAAGATGCGGCTGTATTGTTCGGTAAACCTCCAACACCCTTCGTAGTATAATATCTGTGCGTGATAGTAAATCATCCCTTCCATAATATCAACTTTTTTAAGCAGTGCAAGGAAAGAATTACCGGTAAAAAGTAGGCAATGTCAATCCTTATGTGTAAATTCAATAAGAGGGTGATTCTCCCAGTT